>NZ_JBAPKY010000003.1:0-180447 GCF_037083785.1 Roseovarius sp. D22-M7 | reverse complement strand
CGTCCAGCTGACGCCCCTTCGGAACATGCCGCCCCTTGCCCCTCCCCGACTTCCAGACGCCCGTCCGCTCATCAAGTGCCATCATGGAACTCCTCGCTTTTCTCGGCCCGAGGCGTAGCTGGTCCCCTTCCGGTCTGCGGGGTCAAATGCGACATATCCCCGGTCGGATGCGTTCCGATCCGCGGATACCGCCTGTGCCGATCGGCTGTCGTCCCCGTGATCCGCGCCGGTTTTCTCTGGCGGGCGGTGCCGCGGTCTGCCATATCTCGGGACATGACACGCTTGATACTGCTTGCCGCGCTTTGCACGCCCGTTCACGCCGCGCAGGCCCAGATGACGGCCGAGGAATTCGACGACTACACGCGCGGTCACACGTTCTATTACGGCGCGGGCGGCGGGCCCTACGGCGCCGAGGAATATCTCCACAATCGCCGCGTGCGCTGGTCATTTCTCGATGGCCAGTGCCAAAACGGGTACTGGTACGACAAGGGTGAAGAGATCTGTTTCGTGTACGACCGCACACCCGAGCCGCAATGCTGGACCTTCGAGCGCGCAGAGGACGGGCTGATCGCGCGCTTCGCGGGCGAGCCCGCCATGTCCGAGCTTTACGAGGTCGAGAAATCGAGCGAACCGCTGGAATGCCCGGGGCCCGAGATCGGCGTCTGAGCGGCTTTCATGCAGAAACTTCGGCACGCCGCGCGCTTGCCCTGACATCTTTGCAAATCCGTGCTAATAATGTGCTAAGGTGCAAATCGGCGGGATGCGAGGAATGGCGATCCAGAAACTTTATGCCGGGGTGAAACTGCGCGAGACGCGGACGCGGCTGGGGCTGACGCAGAAGGACTTCGCCGCCAAGCTGGGCGTGTCGCTGCCCTATCTCAACCAGATGGAGAACAACAACCGCCCGGTCTCGACGACCGTGGTGCTGGCGCTGGCGCAGGAATTCGGGTTCGATGTCACTGAACTGTCCGCCGGCGATGCCGAACGGCTGGTCACCGACATGCGCGAGGCTTTCGCCGATCCGCTGTTCGGATCCGAGCCGCCGCCGCTGGCCGATCTGCGCCTGACGGCGTCGAATGCCCCGGCGCTGGCGCGCGCGTTTCTCGAGTTGCACAGCACCTATCGTCAGACGCATGAGCGGCTTGCCTCACTCGACGCGGCGCTTGGCCGCGACGACGCGCGCGGACAGGCCAGCCCATGGGACGAGGTGCGCGATTTCTTTCACTATTGCGACAATTATATCGACGCGATCGACAGAGCTGCGGAAATATTTGCCGAAAGCGAACACAAACCCGATCCCGAACGGCAGGCGATCCGGCGTCTTGCCGCGCTCGACGTGACAGTGACCGAGGCCGACACCGCCACCCTGCGCCATTACGACCGCGGGACCCGGCAGCTGACGCTTTCGGCGCGGGCGGCGCCGCAGACAAGGCGATTTCAGTTGCTCTTGCAACTGGCGCTGCTGACGCAGGATCAGTTGCTGGAGGCAACCCTCGATCTTGCGCGCTTCCAGTCCGACCAGGCGCGCGACATCGCCAAGATCGGGCTCGCCAATTACTTCGCCGGCGCGGCGCTGATGCCCTACGCGCGCTTCCTGGCGGCGGCGCAGGAGGTGCGGCACGACGTCGAGGTGCTCGCCATGCGCTTCGGCGCCTCGGTCGAGCAGGTCTGTCACCGGCTGTCGACGTTGCAACGGCCCGGCGCCAAGGGGGTCCCGTTCTTCTTCGTTCGGGTCGATCAGGCCGGCACGATAACCAAGCGGCATTCGGCGACGCGGTTGCAATTCGCGCGGTTCGGCGGGGCGTGTCCGTTGTGGAACGTGCA
This sequence comes from Roseovarius sp. D22-M7, assembly GCF_037083785.1. NCBI lineage: Bacteria > Pseudomonadati > Pseudomonadota > Alphaproteobacteria > Rhodobacterales > Roseobacteraceae > Roseovarius > Roseovarius sp. D22-M7. The sequence continues at coordinate 178,623 of NZ_JBAPKY010000003.1, read as the reverse complement.
CCGCGCCTTCGAGACGCCGGGGCGCTTCCTGCGGCAACTGGCCGAGACCCCGGACGGGGTGCGCTATATCAGCCTGGCCTGCGATGTCAGCAAGCCGGGCGGCAGTTTCGGTGCGCCGGTGCGGCGTTTCGCCATCGCCCTGGGCTGCGAGATCAAGCATGCCGGCGACCTGGTCTATGCCGACGATCTCGACGTGACCAATGCCCGCGCGTTCGAGCCCATCGGGATTTCGTGCCGCATTTGCGAGCGCACCGACTGCCACCAGAGGGCGGTGCCGCCGCTGGAACGCCGCCTGCACGTCACGCCGGACGAGCGCGGCGTGCTGCCCTACCGGGTCGGGTAGACGGATCAGATCGCGTCAGGCAGCGCGGGGACAGAAAGCGGCAAGCGCCATGTGTCGGGCGGCGTGCGCTCGCTCTCGGGGCGCGCCAGAAGCACCTGCGCGTGGAAATGCCCCGTGGTCTCGACGCCGTCGGTCTCGTGGCCCGCGGCACGGGCGTTGGCGATGGCGCGAGCCTGTTCGTCGGCGTTCTCGAAGCGGCGATGCACGAAGGGCGAGACCGGCAGAACCTCCTGCACCAGCCCATGCGCGCGCAGCACTTCGTCCGTCGTGCTGCGCTCGTTGCCGCGGATGGGCGAGGTCATCAGCCACGGCTTGCGCGGCCCGCACGCCGCCAGCATCCGGTCGAGCGCGCGCGGCATGAGCTGCGCGACCGAGCCGCATTCGACGATCATGTCGACGGTTGAAAGCTCCGCCGCGAGGGCAGCGGACGGCTCTGCGGTTTCCAGATCCTCGGCGAAGCCGGCCTCGAAAAGACCGACAGTTCCGGCATAGGCCACCGCATTGGGCATCACGTCCAGACCGGAAAAACGGATGCTCGCATCGTCGCGGCGCAATCCGGCCAGCCAGTCGCGATCCCGTGCCATGACCTCTTGCGGGGTGGCCGCCTCAAAATGCGGCGCGCGGTAGCGCCGGAATACCGCGTCGAGCGTGACGTCCCAGCCCATCAGCAGGCTGACGATGCCGTAACTGCTGGCGAAATCGAAGACGCGCGGGCGGGCGAGACCGCGCAGGCGCATCAACTCGTCGAGGCCGGCGTGAAACGCCGCGACCGCGTGATGCTGGTTGCGATAGCCGAGCGCGTCCATCATCCGGAAATAGGCGCGGCAATCGGGCTGGTCGTAGGTGTCGTCGAAGATGGTGACGAAATCGGTGGTCGGGGTCTCTGGCGCTTGGGTCATCGGGGGGTCCATCCGCAGCGAAGGCATATGGACGCCAAGTGTGCCCGCGTGGCACGGTATTACAACCGCAAATCAGTGTGACACGTCCCGCGCGGCCCGATGTGACATCCCGCTTTCCGCAACGTGATCCACCGTGTGCCGTGGGCGCTTGCGCAGCCGGTGCGCAGGGCGCAAGTTGGCAAAGCGTCAAAGTCCATGTTTCCAGGATAACAGGATAAGAAGATGACACAGACCTCGACCGAGACGATGAGCGACGCCTCGCGTGTGCTTCTGGGCGCAGGCCTTGCGTGGGTCGCGGTGGTCATCTTTGCAGCCGGCAATTCCATCGTCTCGCTTCTGGCCGAGATCGGCGCGCAGAACCAGGTGATGGGCCGCAACGTCATCACCTATTGCAACCTGCTTTTTCTCGGCTCGCTGATGTCGCTGGTGCCGATGGCGGCCATGTTCTGGCGCGAATGGACGATGGAGAATCTGCGCAAGCTCACCCGCACGCACTGGATGATCCTGACACTTTCCGCCTTTCTGTCCTCGGCGCTGACGCCGGGGCTGTTCTTCTACGCGCTGGAACAGACCACCGTGACCAATGTGGTTCTCATGGGGCGGATAGAGCCGCCGCTCTTTCTGCTCGCCACCTGGCTGTTCCTGAAAGAGAAATTCGAGCCGTGGGCCTTTGCCGGCGGTCTCGTGGCCCTCTGCGGTGCCGTAGTGATGCTTTGGCTCAATGGCGGCGGCGGGTTCGAACTGGGCAAAGGCGAGATCGGAGCGCTTCTGGCGACGCTGTCCTACATCGCCTCGACATTGGTGGCGCGCACCGGGCTGCGCGGCATCCCGATGGGAATTTTCGCGATCTACCGCACGTTGGTCGGCACGATCTTCTACTTCTTCCTCGCCATCTACCTGTTCGGCCCGCTGCATTTTCAGGACGTGTTTCACCCGCTGGTCTGGGAATATGTCTGGATCTACGCGCTGATCGTGGTGATCGGCGGTCAGTTCGCCTGGGCGCTCGCGCTGAAGAACGCGCGGTCGGGCGACGTGTCGCTGGCGACGTCGTTCTCGCCACTGGCGGCGATCCTGATCGCCATGGTGCTTCTGGGCGAGGATCCCGGCCCCGGCCTGATTCCCGGCGGCGCGATCATCCTGGCCGCCATCGCGATCGGGCAGTACGGGCGGCTGCGGTCGCAGCGCAAGCGCGACGATTGCCCGTCCGTGGCCCCGGCGCGCAAGCGCGCTCTGGAACACGAGGGCGAGGTGAATTTCAAGGGGGCCTGAGGCCGCTCACATGTGGATCACCCGGCCATAGGCGTCGAGAACGCTTTCATGCATCATCTCGCTGAGGGTGGGATGCGGGAAGACGGCCTGCATCAGGTCTGCCTCGGTGGTCTCGAGCTGTCGGCCCACCACGTAGCCGTGAATCAGTTCGGTCACCTCGGCGCCGATCATGTGTGCGCCCAGAAGCGCGCCGGTGGCCGCGTCGAACACGGTCTTGATCATGCCTTCGGTCTCGCCCATGGCAATGGCCTTGCCGTTGCCGATGAACGGGAAGCGGCCGACCTTGATGTCATGGCCGGCATCCTTGGCTTGCGCCTCGGTCAGGCCGACGCTGGCGATCTGGGGCGTGCAATAGGTGCAGCCGGCGATGCTGTCGGGATCCACGGCATGCGGCGCGCCGCCGGCGATCAGTTCGGCGACCATCACCCCCTCGTGGCTGGCCTTGTGGGCAAGCCACGGCCCGTTGGTCGCGTCGCCGATCACGTAAAGACCCTCGACACCCGTGCGGCAATACGCATCCGTAACCACGAAGCTGCGCTCGATCCTGGCGCCGAGATCCTCCAGCCCGAGACCTTCGGTATTGGCGGTGATGCCCACGGCAGAGATCACCGAGTCGAAATCGTGTCTCTCGACCTCGCCGCCGGTTTCGATATGCGCGGTGACGCGGCCCTTGCCGCGGTCCAGTTTCTTGACCGTTGCGTTGGTCTTGATGGTCATCTTCTGCGCCTCGAAGGATTTCCTGGCAAAGGCCGAGATCTCGGCATCCTCGATGGGCAGGATGCGGTCCTGAACCTCGACGACGGTCGTCTCGGCCCCGAGGGTGTTGTAGAAGCTGGCGAATTCGATGCCGATGGCACCGGAACCGATGACCAGCAGCTTTTTGGGCATGCGCGGCGGCATCAGCGCGTGCTTGTAGGTCCAGACGAGATCGCCGTCGGCCGCGAGCCCCGGCAATTCGCGGGCGCGGGCCCCGGTGGCGACGACGATGTTCTTCGCGCCCAGATCTTCGGTGCCCTTGTCGGTCGTGACCCGCACCTTGCCCTTACCGGGCAGCGTGGCCTCGCCCATCAGCACCGTTACCTTGTTCTTCTTCATCAGGTGCGAGACGCCGGAATTGAGCTGCCCGGCCACCGCGCGGGACCGCTTGATCACGGCGTCGAGGTCGAAATCGATGCCCGTGGCGCTCAGCCCGAACTCCTTGGCGCGGTGCATCAGGTGGAACACGTCCGCAGAGCGCAGCATCGTCTTGGTCGGAATACAGCCCCAGTTGAGGCAGATGCCGCCCATATGCTCGCGTTCGACGATGGCCACATCGAGACCCAGTTGCGCCGCGCGAATGGCCACGACGTAGCCGCCCGGCCCGGCCCCGATGACGATCATGTCAAACTGTTTCAACGCCCTGTCCCTCACCGACTTGTCGATCTCGGGGGATGCTAGACGATGTCGCGGGACACCACAACGCGGGCGCTGTCATGTGTCGATCCGGCGCGGCCGGAGATGCGGCATCGGGCGGGGATCACGCGGCCTCGCGGACCTCGCGCAGGACCGCGCCGTAGCCGCCATTCTCCTCGAACGCCCGCTCGGGCGCGGTCGAGACCCGGCCGAGCGCCGCGTTGCGATGCGGGAAGCGGCCGAAGCGGCGGATCACCTCGCGATGCGCGCGGGCATCGGGCATGTTCCCGGCGCCGTGTTCTGGCATGCGCCCGCAGATCAGGCGCACGCAGCGATCCTGGTCGCAGAGGTTCTCGGAATGCATCAGGGGCATGTAGAAGAACTGCCGCGCCGGCTCGTCTATCCTGAGGTCCCAGCCGCGGCCGATCGCCACCTTCGCGGCGGCCAGCGCCGCGGTGTCGGTGGCGAAGGCCCGCGCCGAGCCGCGGAACATGTTGCGCGGGAATTGGTCGGTGAGGATAATGTAAGCCAGCGTTCCGGCGGGATAGGTCAGCCAGAGGCTGCACGCCCCGGCGCGGGCATTTTCCCAGTCATCCTCGAACTGGTCGCGCATCGTGCGGTCCAGTTCTTCGGACGATTTGTACCAGCCATCCGGGCCGACATCGTCCAGCCAGAACTTCAGAACCTCATCAGGCGAAACCATCGGGATACTCCTCCATTCCCTCTTACCAGATGCGTCACCGTAACGCACATCCATGTGAGCACCATAGTAAATTAATAATTCAAAAGGGTTATGAAGATGTCATTTCATGTCGATTTGCCGTCCTGCGCAGCATCGGTGGCGAGATCTTGCGCAAATTCCGGCGCCATCTGCGAGGAATACGGCATCACCACCTGCAAGCCGTCGATCGGCGAGGCAACCCGCGTGGGTCGCTGTGTCATGCGGTAGACCGCGTATCCCACCAGCGCGAACATCAGGATGGCGATGTATAGAAAGTACCCGCCCGGCCCCATGACGCCCATCATCCAGCCGACCATCAACGGCCCGGCAATCGCGCCGAACCCGTTGATGAACACCATGCCGCCCGCCGCCGCCGCCATGTCGTCGCGATCCAGAAAGTCGTTGGTATAGGCGATGAGCAAGGAATAGAGCGGGTTCGACGAGCCGCCGACCAACCATGCCGCGAGCAGAAGAAACCAGAAGTTGTCGCCCAGCACCATGCCGATGACCGCGCCGATGCCGGTGACCATCGAGACGATGGCGATCAGCACGCGGCGGTCCATGCGGTCCGACAACCACCCCAGCGGGTATTGCGCCACCACCGCGGCCACGTAGAACGACGCCACGAAGGTCGAGATCTGCCCGACGCTCAGCCCGGCCTCGGACCCGTAGATCGCCGCCATCCCGAACTGCGCCGCGAACACGCCACCGGTCAGCAACATGCCGACACACCCCAAGGGTGAGATCTTCAGGATCTGGAGCAGCGACAGCGGCTTGGTGGTGGCGAAGGACGGGGTGGGGCTGACCGACAGCAGGATCGGCGCGAAGGACAGCGAGACGAGCACGCAGGGGATAACGAACAACACGTAGCCCGCCGGGTCGGCCAGCACCAGCAGGCCCTGCGCCATCACGATCCCGACCATCTGGACGATCATGTAGAGCGACAGCGCCTTGCCGCGCGTGGCGTTCGTCGCGGAATTGTTCAGCCAGCTCTCGGCCGTCACGTAGACCCCCGAGAAACAGAACCCGATCACCACCCGGCCCACCGACCAGGCCCAGGGATCGGCGATCGTCGGGTAGAGGATCAGCACCGCCGAGATCATCGATCCGAGCGCGGCGAAGACCCGAACGTGACCGACACGCCGTATCATCTCGGGGGCCATGCGCGAGCCGAAGAGAAAGCCCACGAAATAGGCGGACATGACGATCGAAAGCTGTCCGGTCGAGAAGCCTTCCAGCACCCCGCGAATGCCCAGCAGTGTGCCCTGCATGCCGTTGCCGACCTGCAGCAGCATCATGCCCAACAGAAGGGCCCAAAGACCCGAAAATACCCGGAACATCCCGCGTCTCCACACACTTGCCCTTGGCGTTACGCGTACCGGGCCGATCCGTCCTGTCCGTTCGCGACTCAATCCGTCGCGCGGCCGCTCCGAGTGTCATTTGGCGGTTCCGGAAACAAGAGCGAAGCGTCGCCGTAGGAGAAAAAGCGGTAGCGTTGCGTGATCGCGTGCGCATAGATGCGCGCGATCCGCCGACGCCCCATGAGGGCCGCGACCAGCATCATCAGCGTCGATTTCGGCAGGTGGAAATTTGTCATCAGCGCATCGGTGAGCCGGAAGTCGAAACCGGGATAGATGAAGATGTCGGTATCGCCCGCCCAGGCCGCGATCTTGCCAGTGTCGCGCGCCGCCGTCTCGATCAGCCGCAGTGCGGTGGTACCCACCGGGATGATCCGGCCGCCGGCATGGCGGGTGGCGTTGATCTCGGCCGCCGCCTGCGCGCTGACTTCGCCCCATTCGGCATGCATCCGGTGTTCGGTCACATCCTCGACCTTGACGGGCAGGAACGTGCCGGCGCCGACATGCAGCGTGACATGGCTGAGGCCGACGCCCATCTCCGTCAGCTCGCGCAGCAGATCGGCATCGAAATGCAGCGAGGCCGTGGGGGCGGCGACGGCCCCCGCGACGCGCGCCCAGACGGTCTGGTAATCCTCGCGGTCCTGGGCGTCGGCGGCGCGGCGGGCGGCGATGTAGGGCGGCAGCGGCATGGCGCCGGCCGCGTCGAGGGCCGCGTCGAAATCCTCGCCCACAAGGTTGAATCGCAGACGCCCCTGCCCGTCCTCGCGGCCCTCAAGCACCGCACGCAGCGTATCGGAGAAGACGATCCCTTCGCCCAATGCGACCTTCTTGAGGGGCTTGACCAGCGCCGACCACGTGCCATCCGCCTGCGGTTCCAGCAGGGTGACCTCGATCCGGGCGCGCGTAGCTTGCGCGCCGGCCCCGCGATGCCGGTGGCCGGTCAGCCGCGCCGGGATCACCTTCGTGTCGTTGAGCACCAGCCGGTCGCCGGGGCGCAGCCAGCGGCCCAGATCGGCCACACTCGTATCGGTGATCGCGTCGCCTTCGGCCACCAGCAGACGCGCCGACCGCCGCGGCCGCGCCGGGCGCGTCGCGATCAGCGCCTCGGGCAGGTCGAAATCGAAATCGCTGAGTTTCATGGCGTCATTCTGTTATGAGGGTTAGCGCCTTTAATATCGCCACGTGTCGGCTATTGTGAAACGCGTCGTTGCGCAACAAGAGGACGTGCCATGCCCGAGATCTCCGAGACCGCCCCCGATTTCACCCTGCCCCGCGACGGGGGCGACACCGTGAGCCTGTCCGCCTTGCGCCCCGCGCCGGTGGTGCTGTTCTTCTACCCGCGCGACGATACCTCGGGCTGTACGAAGGAAGCCGTCGCGTTTTCCGCCATCAAAGCCGATTTCGACGCGGCCGGCGCGCAGGTGTTCGGCCTCTCGAAGGACAGCGTCGCCAGCCACGAGAAGTTTCGCGACAAGCACGCGCTGACCGTGCCGCTTCTGTCGGATGCCGAGGACGGGGTCAGCGAAACCTACGGCGTCTGGAAGGAAAAGAACATGTACGGCAAGAAATTCTTCGGCATCGAGCGGTCGACCTTCCTGATCGACGGCACCGGACACATCGCGCAGGTGTGGCGCAAGGTGAAGGTGCCGGGACATGCCGAAGAGGTGCTCGCAGCGCTGCGGGCGCTGTGAGCGGCGCGAAAACGGGCGGCATATCGTCTGTCACGCGGTGTCGCATTGTCGCTGATGCGCTATCCAATCGTGGCGGAATTGCAACTCAAGGTTGGAATCTCGTCGTAAATAAGCGGTTTTTCGCCAAATGGGCGGAAAACGGCCCGTCGGGGCATCGCGATCGGGCGAACGCCTTGCCGAGGTTTTGTTCAAAGTCTAAGCGTTGGTAAATATCGCGTGATCGTGAAGGCAACACCTTTGCGCGGGACAAAACCACGAGGACCGGGACATCGTGATCAAACGACTGAGTGTAAAACTGCACGACACCCTCGCGCGTTCCATTCCAGAAAGACGGGTCTTCCTGCGCTCCGACGCCGACACACGCTTCATCCGGGTTGGTCCCGTGGCACAAGTGGTGGCCGGAGGCGGCGCGATGACGATCGTCGCATGGGCGATCTTCGCGACGTCGATTCTCGTGATGGATTCGTTCGGTGCGGGACCCTATCGCGACCAGACCCGGCGCGACCTTCAGACCTACGAGGCGCGGCTGAACGCGCTCGCGCATGAGCGTGATGCGCGCGCCCGCGAGGCCCGCACCGCGCAGGATCGCTTCAGTTCTGCGCTGGAGCGGATCTCGGCGATGCAATCCGACCTTCTGGAATCAGAACGGCGGCGGCGCGAGCTCGAGACCGGGATCGAGGTCATCCAGGCCACGCTGCGCCGGACCATGATCGAACGCGAAGCCGCGACCCGCAAGGCAGAGCGGCTGGCCGGCCGGCGTGACGGGGATAGCGCCACGGCCCGCGGGAATGGCGAGGCCGAGGAGCGCGACGGGACGGTCGAGTTCCTGGCCGCGGCCCTCGAGGATACTGCGCAAGCCCGCGACCGAACCGCGGCAGACGCACAGGCGGCCGCCGACCGGGCCGAGGACATCGCCCACGAATTGCGCCTTCTGCGCGAACGCAACGACGACATCTTCCGGCAACTCGAAGAGGCGGTCGCCGTCTCGGTCGAACCGCTCGACGCGATGTTCCGCAAGGCGGGTCTGGATGCCGACCGCCTGCTCGACACCGTGCGGGGGGCCTATTCGGGCCAGGGGGGGCCGTCGCTGCCGGCGTCGCTGTCCACCCGCGGCGATGCGACCCTGACGCCCGAGGCGCAGCGGGCGGGGCGTATCCTGGGGCGGCTCGACGAACTCAACCTCTACCGGCTCGCCGCCGAGAAAACGCCCTTTGCGCGGCCCGTCGAGGGCGGCGTCCGGCTGACCTCGGGCTACGGCATGCGGTGGGGCCGCATGCACAAGGGCACCGATTTCGCCGGCGCCCACGGCACCCCGATCCTTGCCACCGCCGACGGCGTGGTCAGCCATGCGGGCTGGTTGTCGGGCTATGGCCGCGTCGTGAAGATCAAGCATGCCTTCGGGATCGAGACGCGCTACGCGCACATGTCCCGAATTCGGGTCAAGCAGGGACAAAGGGTCTCGCGCGGGGATAGAATCGGTGATATGGGGAATACCGGACGATCCACTGGCACCCATCTTCATTACGAGGTTCGCGTGGACGAAAAGGCCATCAACCCCATGACCTACATCAAGGCAGCGAAAAATGTTTTCTAAGAGCAAGATCAACGAGCCTGCGCAAAAGTCTGCCGACCCGAGACCGGCGACGTCCGAGGCGCGTCAGGGTCAGGCGCAGCCCGACAGCAACACGGGCGAAGCGCGGCCGCAGACGCCGAAGGCCAAGCCGCCCGCGTCGGTGCTCTCGTCCGATCTGAACGTGACCGGCAACCTCAAGACGACCGGCGATATCCAGGTCGAGGGCACGATCGAAGGCGACATCCGCGCGCATCTGCTGACCATCGGCGAAGGCGCCACCGTCAAGGGCGAGGTGATCGCCGACGATGTTGTGATCAACGGCCGCATCGTGGGGCGGGTGCGCGGTCTGAAGGTCCGGCTGACCGCTACGGCGCGGGTCGAGGGCGACATCATCCACAAGACCATCGCCATCGAGAGCGGCGCGCATTTCGAAGGCTCCGTCCAGCGCCAGGACGATCCGCTGTCGGCCAACAAGGGCGCCGCCAAGCAGGCGCAGGCGCAGGCGCAGCCACAACAGCCCGCCGCGAAGCCGCAGGAGGCCAAGCCGCAAGAGGCGCGCGCGGCGCAGCCAAAGCCGGTGGACAGCACGAAGGCGTGACGGCAATTCAGCTTCGACCACAGGCACCCGCACGGGTGCCTTTTTCATCGGGGATTGCAACAGCCGGCCGGAACCGGCCGCTCAGGCTTCCAGCTCTGCGTCCCAGTACAGGAAATCCAGCCAGCTCTCATGCAGGTGATTTGGCGGGAACTTGCGCCCCATGTTGCGCAACTGCTCGGCGCCGGGCACGACGGGGGCCTTGCGCAGGCTCATTCCCGCCTTGCGCAGGCTGCGCGATCCCTTCTGCAGATTGCACCGGCTGCAAGCGGCCACGACGTTCTCCCAACTGGTGATGCCGCCGCGGGCGCGGGGCACCACGTGATCGAAGGTCAGGTCGCCCCTCGACCCGCAATACTGACAGCTGAATTCGTCCCGCAGGAATAAATTAAAGCGCGTGAAGGCCACGCGCTTTTGGGGTTTGACGAAATCTCTGAGCACGATGACCGAGGGTATTCGTATCTCGGTGCTCGGGCTGCGCACCCAGTGGTCGTATTCGGCCACGATATCGACCCGGTCGGACCACGCCGCCTTGACCGCCTCCTGCCAGGTCCAGAGCGACAGGGGATAATATGACAGCGGCCGGTAATCCGCGTTCAGCACCAGAGCCGGGAAGTGCCGCAGCGCGGCGGGCTCTCTCACGAAGTCAGTTCTGAAATCCCCATCCATCGGTCACGATGCCTTTCTCACGGCCCCCGGTTGCAGACGGCAAGACCGTAAAGACCCCGCCCGCCGATCACTATATCTCGTGTTTTGCAACTGGCAAGCCCGAGATAGCGCGGCATATCTAGCGCTCTTCTAGACATCAAACATGACCCGCGCGTGACAGCTTTCAGGCCACCGCCTCGTCCTGCCCGGCGAGCTGACGCTGCCAGAGCGCCGCGTAGCGTCCCTGCCGTGCCAGCAGATCGTGATGTGTCCCTTCCTCGATCACCACCCCGTGGTCCAGAACGGCGATCCTGTCGGCCCCCGCCACGGTCGAAAGCCGGTGCGCGATCATGATTACCGTACGCCCTTTGGCGGCGCGCGCAAGGGCGTCCTGGATGTCGGCTTCGGTGTGGCTGTCGAGCGCGCTGGTGGCCTCGTCGAGCAGCAGGATGGGCGGATCCTTCAGCAGGGTGCGCGCGATCCCGACGCGCTGCTTCTCGCCGCCCGACAGCTTCAGCCCGCGCTCGCCCACCTGCGTGTCGTAGCCGTCGGGCAGCCCCGCGATGAAGTCGTGGATCTGGGCGGCGCGCGCCGCGTCCTCGATCTCGGCCTGGCTGACGCCGGCGCGCCCATAGGCGATGTTGTAGCCGATCGTGTCGTTGAACAGCACTGTGTCCTGCGGCACCACCCCGATGGCATCGTGCAGGCTGTCGAGCGTGACGTCGCGCAGGTCCTGCCCGTCGATGCGGATCGCGCCCGACTGCACGTCGTAGAAGCGGAAGAGCAGCCGCCCGATGGTGGATTTGCCCGCCCCCGACGGCCCCACGACGGCCAGCGTCTGACCCGGCTTCACCTCGAACGAGACGCCCTTCAGGATCGGATGCGCCGGGTCATAGCCGAACTGCACCGCGTCGAATTCGACCCTCGCCTCCGACACCCTCAGCGGGCGCGCATCGGGTTTCTCGGAGACATCCGGATCCTGTTCGAGCAGTTCGAACATTTCCCCCATGTCGACAAGGGCTTGCCGGATCTCGCGGTAGACCGTGCCGAGAAAGTTGAGCGGCATGGTGATCTGGATCATGTACGAGTTGACCATGACGAAATCGCCCACGGTCATGCTGCCGTTCTGCACGCCGATCGCGGCCATCACCATGACGATGATCAGCCCGCCGGTGATCAGCATCGACTGCCCGAAGTTGAGAAACGCCAGCGAATACGAGGTCTGAAGCGCGGCCGTCTCATACTTGGCCATGGCCGAGTCGTAGCGCTCGGCCTCGCGCGTCTCGGCCCCGAAATACTTGACCGTCTCGTAGTTCAGCAGGCTGTCGATCGCCTTCTGGTTGGCATCGGTGTCCTGGTCGTTCATCTCGCGCCGCAGCCGCACGCGCCATTCGGTGACCTTGAAGGTGAACCACGTATAGGCCGCGATCACCCCGGCGACGACCACGAGATACCAGATGTCGAACAGCGTCCACAGCACGATGCCGACCAGCAGAAGTTCCAGCACCAGCGGGCCGATGGAAAAGAGCAGGAAGCGCAGCAGGAAATCCACGCCCTTGACCCCACGCTCGATGATCCGGCTGAGCCCGCCAGTCTTGCGCGAGATGTGGTAACGCATTGACATCGCATGGATATGCTGGAACGTCCGCAAGGCGAGCGCCCGCAGTGCGCGCTGCGCCACGCGCGCGAAAACGACGTCGCGCAATTGCTGGAACCCGGTATTGAGCAGCCGCGCCATGCCGTAGGCGACGGTCAGCCCGACGGCACCGGCGCCGAGCATCCAGGCCGCGTTCCGGCCCTCGCCCGAGAGCGCGTCGACGGCGGCCTTGTAAAAGAACGGGGTGCCGACGGCGACGAGCTTGGCAGTGACCAGCAGCAGGATGGCGATCACCACGCGCCGCTTGACCCAGGGCTGATCCGACGGCCACAGGAACGGGGCCACGTGCCGGATCGTCAGCCAGCCGTTGCGCGGTGGCGAGGGCAGCGTGGAGGAGGTGTCGGTCATGTCTGGCGTGATCTTTCGCTTGACTGAACAGGTAGATAGCCCGCGTCCGGTCGAATGACCAGCCCGCGGCGGAACTGGCCGCGGGATCGGGGGCGGGTCCGCGACATTATGGTCACCGGGTCGGCGGGGTCATTGTTCGCGTCGGCGAAGGCGGATATCAGGGCGGATATCGAAGGTCTTGGATATCGGAGGACAAGATGACAGCACGCTCGGTCTGCGTATTCTGCGGCGCGCGCGCCGGGAGGCGCCCCACATATATGCAGGCGGCGACCGAGACGGGCCAGATGTTGGCCGAGGACGGGTACCGGCTCGTCTATGGCGCGGGCGATGTCGGGCTGATGGGCGCGACGGCGCGCGCCGCGCAGACCGCAGAGGGCGAGACGTTCGGAGTGATCCCCGCGCATCTTGTCGACATGGAGGTCGGCAAGCGCGACCTGACACAATATATTGTGACCGAGACCATGCATGAACGCAAGAAAGTGATGTTCATGAACTCCAACGCGATCATCGTTCTGCCCGGAGGGGCCGGGTCGCTCGACGAGTTTTTCGAGGTGCTGACATGGCGCCAGCTCGGCCTGCATGAAAAACCGATTTTTCTATTGAGCATAGATGGTTACTGGACGCCTCTCATGCAGATGATAAGGCACGTGATCGACGAGGGCTTTGCCGATGAAAGCCTCAGCTTCTTCGTGCAGCCCGTTGATTCCGTTCAGGATTTGAGGACCGCCCTGCGCGCGGCCCTGTCCTGACGCAGGCTTGCGGTGGTGTAGATCGCCAGCGCCGTCCAGATCATCGCAAAGGCGATGGCATGCCATAAGCTGAACACCTCCTGAAAAAGTAGTGTTGCAACAAGGAATTGCAGGCTGGGGTTCAAGTACTGGACCAGTCCCACCGTGGCCAGCGTGATGCGCTTGGTCGCATAGCTGAACATTATCAGCGGGGTTCCCGTCAGGATGCCGGAAAAGGCCAGCAGCAGGCTGTCGCGCCAATTGGCCCCGAAAGCGCCGCCCGGACCAGTGTGGAAATACCAGAGCACGGTCAACGCGATCGGTGACAGCAACAGCACCTCGGCCGTGACCGACACCACGGGCCCCACGGAAAGTCCTTTCTTTACAAGCCCGTAAAGTCCGAAACTGGTTGCCAGGACCAGCGAGATCCATGGCGGCACGCCGAGGCCGAGGGTCAGTGTCACCACGGCACAAAGCGCGAGGGCCACCGCGAAAAGCTGCGCCCGGCCAAGGCGCTCGCGAAAGGCGAGCGCCCCCAGAAGCACCGCGACGAGCGGGAAGATGTAGTAGCCCAGAGAGGCCTCCATCGCGCGGCCGAGCTGGATCGAGGTGATGAAAACGAACCAGTTGGTCGAGATCATCAGTGCCGCGAGGGCGATGGAGAAGACCGAGCTTCGACCCGCAACCGCTTGACCCAGAAAAGAAATACGCCCCTGCAGCAAAAGCACGAAGGCGAAGAAGGCACACGACCACAGGGTGCGGTGCGCGAGGATCTCGATCGGCTGGATATGTTCCAGCAGCTTGTAATAGATCCCCGACAGCCCCCAGACCGTGCAGGTGGCGACCATCGCGATCACGCCCTTGGTTTGCTCGCGCATGGTCTTGGTCTTTCGCTGTCACCCTGCCGCCCCAAGTGCTGACGCAAGCCACGGGCGGGGGCAAGGCGAAAGCGTACAGGCTGTACCGCGTGTACGCGGGGAATATACGCAAGCGGCGCGCCGGTCAGAGCTTGGGGTCCAGCTCGGCCTTGAGCATCTTCTCGACCTTGTCGAGGGGGTGGTGGGTAAGGTCCTTGGTGATCTCGGCCACGACCCGTTCGCGAACCTCCTTGTGCAGCTCGTCGCGCAGCCTGCCGAGGACATACGGCGTCGCCACCAGCACGATGCGGTCGAAGTCGCCGCGATGCGCGTGCTTGTAGAGAATGTCGGCGAGATCGTGCGCGAAGCGTTCCTTGGCCAGTTCGTGCCAGTCCGTATCCTCCATCGCCGAGCTTTGGCCGGTGCCGGGATCCTTCCGGCGCCCCGGACGGTTGGCGGATTGTTCGTAATCGGACGGGTTCTCCTGCTCTGTCTTGCGCACGACGTCGAGCGCCGGCGAGATCGCATCGACCTTGTTGTGCAGCAGCAGCGCCTTTTCGGCATCCGCGAGCAGCACCCAGGTTCCATGTGTCAGGATCGCCATCTTCTTTCTCCTTCGTGTCGTTGGCATATCCGATATGGGGCGCAGTGCCCCGGAAACGCAAACGCCCCCCGGCCTGTCCGGGCCGGGGGGCGTGATCCTGCCCGAACGGGAGACGCCGTCACATGCGCGAGGCGACGTTTTCCCAGTTCACGAGATTGTCGAGGAAGTTGTTGATGTAGGCGGGACGCTTGTTGCGGAAGTCGATGTAGTAGGAATGTTCCCACACGTCGCAGCCCAGAAGCGCCGTCTGCCCGAAGCAGAGCGGGTTCACGCCGTTCTCGGTCTTGGTGATCTTGACGCTGCCATCGGTGTCCTTGACGAGCCACGCCCAGCCCGAGCCGAACTGCCCGACACCGGCGGCGGCGAACTGTTCCTTGAACTGGTCGAAGCCACCGAACGCGTCGTTGATCGCCTTTTCCACTTCGCTTGGCATCTTGGTGCCGCCCGGCGCCATCATTTCCCAGAACTGGTTGTGGTTCCAGTATTGCGAGGCGTTGTTGAAGATGCCCGACTGCGCGACCGATTTGGGATCGTAGGTGCCCTTGATGATGTCCTCGACGGGCTTGCCTTCCCACTCGGTGCCGGAAATCGCCTTGTTGCCGTTATCGACATAGGCCTTGTGGTGAATGTCGTGGTGATATTCCAGCGTCTCGCGGCTCATGCCATGATCGGCGAGCGCGTCGTGGGAATATGGAAGATCGGGAAGTTCGAAAGCCATTGGGTTCCCCCTGTTCGTTGATGTCAAAATCATTGCGAGGCTTACATGGGTGCCGAAGCCGCGAAAGGTCAACCCCGGGGGCCGGAGTTTTTGCCCCCGAGGCCGCGGCGCGGTCAGGCGTAGAGCCCGACCTCGCCGCCCGGCCGCGCGGCGGTTTTCAGCACGCCGAACGCGTAGTCGGCGACCGACCGGAAGCAGATCACGTGGAAGGTGCCGCCCGCGTCGAGCCAGAACGCCGCCGCGATCTGCGCCATGCGGGTACGGCGCACCATGCCGGGCGTGAAGGCGTCCGGCGCAAGGTCCACCGGGCAGAGCTTGGCCAGCACCTCGCGCGCGCCGGGGCCCGAGACGTGCAGGTGGCAGCGGGCGTCAGAGACGTCGGCGGCAAGGAAATACTGGCCGGCAAGCGCCGTCTCGATCGCCGCCAGCCTTTCGCCCACTTCTGTATGGGGGCAGATCAGCAGCACCTCGTCCGGCGCCATCCAGAGCGCCGCGGTGCCTGCGCCGAAGCGCGCCTGGCGGAGGCTGGGCATCTCGAGGCCGGTGGCGGCATGCACCGCCTGCGCCACCGCATCCGAGCCGAGATCGCCGCGCAGGGTGATCATGCCGGCAGGTTCAGCCTCGGCAATCGTCGCGAAGCCCTCGTAGCGGGCGCCGTCGAGGGGGGTGACGGGATCAGGCATTCATCTTCTCCCCTTGCTTGTCGAAGAAAACGGCATCGACGATGCGCGCCTTGACGATGCCGCCATCGACGCGTGGAAATTCCAGCACCTCGCCCATGCGGTCGGGGCCGCGATGCACGAGCCCCATGGCGATGCCGCGCCCCAGCGTGGGCGAGAAATAGGTCGAGGTGACGCGGCTCTGCACGTTGCGCTGGCCGTTGGCGTTGTGGCCCGGGGCGGTGGCATAGGCGCCGTCGGGCAGCACCGCGCCGTCGAGGGTTTCCAGCCCCACCAGCTTCCAGCGGTTCGGGTCGGTCATGTGGCTGCGGGCCTGCGCGCGTTTGCCGAGGTAGTCGTCCTTCTTCTTGGAGATCGCCCAGTCGAGCCCGAGATCCTGCGGGATCACCGTGCCGTCGGTCTCGTCGCCGATCATGATGAAGCCCTTCTCGGCGCGCATGACGTGCATCGCCTCCGTGCCGTAGGGCATGACGTCGTAGTCCGCGCCGGCCTCGATCAGCACATCCCACAGCGCGCGTCCCTGCCCGGCGGGGACGGCCAGCTCGAACGACAACTCGCCGGCGAAGGAGATCCGGAAGACGCGGGCGGGTATGCCGGCGACGGTGATCTCGGTCCAGCCCATGAAGGTCAGCGTGTCGGCGGAGATATCGTCGTCGGTCAGTTTCTCAAGCACCTTGCGGGCGTTGGGACCGGCGACGCCCACTTGCGCATATTGCTCGGTCACGTTGGCGGTGTAGACCTGCCAGTCCCACCAGTCGCATTGCAGCCAGTCTTCCATGTGGGCATGGATCCGCTCGGCGCCGCCGGTGGTGGTGTGGCAAAGGAACGTCTGCTCGTCGAGCCGCGCGACCACGCCGTCATCCATCAGGAAGCCGTTCTCGGAACACATCAGCCCGTAGCGGCAGCGGCCGGGTTTCAGGGTCGACATCATGTTGGTGTAGAGCATGTCCATGAAGCGCCCGGCATCCGGTCCCTTGACCACGATCTTGCCGAGGGTCGAGGCGTCGATCAGCCCGAGGCTGGCGCGGGTCTGTCGGATCTCGCGGTGGACGGCGTCGCGGCGGGTTTCCTCGCCGCGCGGGAAGCAGTAGGGGCGGCGCCAGTGGCCGACCGGCTCGAAATCGGCGCCATGCGCCTCGTGCCAGCCATGCAGCGGGGTCTTGCGGATCGGCTGGAAATTCTCGCCGGTGGCCTCGCCGGCGATCACCGACAGCGAGATCGGCGTGTAGGGCGGGCGGAAGGTGGTGGTGCCGGTCTGCGGGATCGGTTGGCCCAGTGCGTCAGACAGGATCGCCAGCCCGTTGATATTGCTGAGCTTGCCCTGATCGGTCGCCATGCCGAGCGTGGTGTAGCGCTTGGCGTGCTCGACGCTCTCGAACCCCTCGCGCGCGGCGAGCTGGACATCCGCGACCTTCACGTCGTTCTGGAAGTCGAGCCACGCCTTCATTCGCAGGTCGATCGCAGCGCCCTGCGGCATGAGCCAGACAGGCTCCATCATCGCCTCGTTGGACTGGCTGGCGGTGGGGGCGCTGCCTTGCGGCTCGAACCCCATGGCCCGCGCCGCGGCCTGGCCCGCGGCATGCGCGTCGGCCAGCACGCTTGCGAGATCCGAGGCGCCGTTGGCGGAACCGGAGGCCAGCACGAAGCCCGCGCCGTCGGCGCCGCGCGGCGGGTTGTCGGGGTCGGGGCGGAAATGCGCCTGCGCGTCGTCCCAGATCAGCTTGCCGCCGCAATGCGACCAGAGATGGACGACCGGCGACCAGCCGCCCGACATCGCGACCGCGTCGCAGGCGATCTCGTCGAGCACCGCGCCCTCGCCGGCCTGCGCGCAGATGGCGACGCCGGTGACATGCTTGCCGCCCTTGACCTTGGCGATGCCCTTGCCGGTCTCGACCCGGATGCCCAAGGACCGCGCCTCGTCTGCCAGCGCGCCGCCGCCGGCGTGGCGCGCGTCGAGGATCGCGGGGATCACGAGGCCGAGCCGCTTGAGAGTCAGGGCTGTGCGGTAGGCGTCGTCGTTGTTGGTGACGATCACCGTGCGGTCGCCCGCCGAGACGCCGTAATCGACCGCGTAGTCGCGGATGGCCGAGGCCAGCATCACGCCGGGAATGTCGTTGCCGGCAAAGCTGAGCGGGCGTTCGATGGCGCCGGTTGCGGTGATGATGCGCCCCGCGCGGATCCGCCAGAGCCGGTGGCGCGGCCCGGTCGCCCCGGGGGCGTGATCCGCGACGCGCTCGTATCCCAGAAGGTAGCCGTGATCGTAGACGCCCGCGCCCATGCAGCGCGCGCGCAGGGTGACATTGGGCATGGCGCGCAGGGCGTCGAGCGTGGCGTCGATCCAGTCGGCGGCGGGCTGACCCGCGATCTCGCCGCCCTCGACGGGGGTACGGCCGCCCCAATGCGCGGTCNGTCGATCCAGTCGGCGGCGGGCTGACCCGCGATCTCGCCGCCCTCGACGGGGGTACGGCCGCCCCAATGCGCGGTCTGCTCGATCAGCAGGACCTTCGCCCCGGCCTCGGCGGCGGCGAGCGCCGATTGCAGACCGGCCACGCCGCCGCCGACCACGGCCACGTCACAGAAATGGTAGAAATGCTCGTACCGGTCGGGATCGCCGGGATTGGGGGCCTGCCCGAGGCCCGCCGAGCGGCGGATCACCGGCTCGTAGACGTGTTTCCAGAAGGCGCGCGGGTAGAGGAAGGTCTTGTAGTAGAAGCCCGCGGGCAGGAAGCGCGCGAGGTACGTGTTCACCGCGCCCACGTCGAATTCGAGGCTGGGCCAGTGGTTCTGCGAACTGCAGGTCAGCCCGTCGAAGAGTTCCGTGGTGGTAACGCGCTGGTTGGGTTCCATCCGCGCGCCCTGCCCGAGATGGACAAGCGCATTGGGTTCCTCGACGCCCGAGGCCACGATGCCGCGCGGGCGGTGATACTTGAACGACCGGCCGACCAGCGTCTGGCCGTTGGCCAGCAGCGCCGAGGCGAGCGTATCGCCGGGATGGCCCTTGAAGCGCTTGCCGTTGAACGTGAATTCCAGCGTGCGGCTGCGGTCGAGCCGGCGGCCGGCGGTGGCGAGGCGTGTGCTCATGTCCGAAGCCCCTTTGCCCGTGGCGGGCGTGGCGGTTGAGTATTTGTGGAAAGATGAAGGGTCATGCGAATCCCCGCCATGTCCAGCCGGGGCGTTTGGCGGTGACCGCGTCGCGGACGGCTTGCGGCGGCGTGTGGGTCTGGGCCGGATAGGTGCCGTAGATTTCCAGCGTCAGCGTATCGCGGGCCATGTTGAACCACTTGCCGCAGCCATAGACGTGGCGCCAACGTTCGAAATGCGGGCCCTTGGGGTTTTCCTTGGCGAAGAGGTAGCCGTGGAAGTCCTCGTCGGAGGCGTCGGGGCCGGAGCGGACGAGATGCGCCTCGCCGCCCTGGTGAAATTCGGTTTCTTCGGCGGTGACGCCGCAGCAGGGGCAGGTGATGATCAGCATTTCATTGCTCCACATTTCACGAGCGAGATAACCAAATCCCCTAAGATAGCAGTGCAGGACCCCAGAATTGTGGTCCAAGTCACGTGAGGACCAATCACACCTTTCGGCACGACGTGGTTTGAAGCATCCCAAGCACCTGCATGCATCCCCGTAAAGAACTCACGTTTCTCAAGATAAAAAAATACTGCGAGCCCGAGAAGAACGCTGAGAGCGCCGGCGCGGGCGAAAGCTGTTGGAACCATTTCATTCCAGCTCAGCCAAGCACCCAATGAGAGCAAGAAAATGGACCCCAACCAAAGACCTACGACGTAGGGCTTGAGGCTTTTCTTCAGCTCTTTATCGGTCGGATACGCCATCAATGCGCCACGCCCGCCGCGACGCTCTCGTCGATGAAGCGGCCCTGGTAGAAGCGGTCGAGGCCGAACTGGTCGCAGAGCGGCGAGTGGCCCTTGGCCATGAGCTCGGCAAAGCCCCAGCCGGAGCCGGGGATCGCCTTGAACCCGCCGGTGCCCCAGCCGCAATTGATGAACACGCCGTCCACGGGCGTTTTCGACAGGATGGGCGAGCGGTCGCCGGTCATGTCGACGATGCCGCCCCATTGGCGCAGCATCTTGAGCCGGGCGACCATCGGGAAGGTCTCGACCAGCGCGCGCACGGTTTCCTCGATATGGTGGAAGGAGCCCCGCTGCGTGTAGTTGTTGTAGCCGTCGGCGCCGCCGCCGATCACCATCTCGCCCTTGTCGGATTGCGACATGTAGCCGTGCACGGTGTTGGCCATGACGACGGTGTCCATGCAGGGCTTGATCGGTTCCGAGACCAGCGCCTGCAGCGCGACGGATTCGATCGGCAGGCGGAAGCCGGCCATCTCGGCCAGATGCCCCGAATGGCCCGCCACCACGATGCCGAGCTTGTCGCAGCCGATGTCGCCGCGATTGGTGGTCACGCCGGAGACGCGCCCGCCCTCGCCGTCGCGGGTGATGCCGGTGACCTCGCATTTCTGGATGATGTGCATGCCCATGTCCGAGCAGGCCCGCGCCAGGCCCCACGCGACCGCATCGTGGCGCGCGGTGCCGGCGCGCGCCTGCCACAGCCCGCCGAGGACCGGGTAGCGTGGCCCGTCGAGGTTGATGATCGGCACGATCTCCTTGACGCGCTGCGGCGAGATGAATTCGGTCACCACGCCCTGCAGGGCGTTGGCGTGGGCGGTGCGGGTATAGCCGCGCACCTCTGATTCTGTCTGTGCCAGCATGATGACGCCGCGCGGGCTGTACATGATGTTGTAGTTGAGGTCCTGTGACAGCGTCTCGTAGAGCGAGCGCGATTTCTCGTAGATCGCCGCCGAGGGGTCCTGCAGGTAGTTCGAGCGGATGATCGTGGTGTTGCGCCCGGTATTGCCGCCGCCGAGCCAGCCCTTTTCGAGGATCGCGACGTTCCTGATGCCGAAATTGCGCCCGAGGTAATAGGCGGTGGCCAGCCCATGCCCGCCGGCGCCGATGATGACGACGTCGTATTTCTTCTTCGGCTCGGGCGAGGCCCAGGCGCGGTCCCAGCCGGTATGGTGGCGCAGGGCCTCTCTGGCGATGGCGAAGGCGGAATAATGTTTCATGCGCGATCTCGTGGGGCTTGGGCGCGCCGGGGCGCGCGCCGTCGGTTGGGATCGCAAGGGGGCGATCCGGTGATGCAGTCATGCAATACCTGCCCGGTACGAGGATTACCCGGCGCGGCGATTTGCGTTCCAATCGCGACATTGCGACATCGCGGCAGGGGTCCGGGGCGGGTCGCGGTGCATATGCCTCTTTTTTCCGCCGCCCGGGGCGGTTACATACGCCGCGAAACCCGGGGAGAGATCATGGTATTCTGGATCATCGTGGGGGTGCTGTCGGTCGGGGTCGCGGCGGTGCTGGCGTTGACGCTGTTGCGTGGGCGGGTGGGCGATGCGCCGCCCGCGGCCTACGATCTTGAGGTCTACCGCGACCAGCTGCGCGAGATAGAGCGCGACGCGACCCGCGGCGTGATCGGGCCCGAGGATGCCGAGCGGCTGCGCGCCGAGATCTCGCGCAAGATCCTCGCCGCGGATGCGCAACTGCAAGATCACGGCGAAAGCGGCGGGCAGCCGCGCCTGTTGGGGATCCTTGCCGCGGGCGCGATCGTGGCGGGAATCGCCGGCGGTGGCGTGGCGCTTTACACCTGGATCGGCGCGCCGGGCTACGGTGATCTGCCGGTGGCGGCCCGGATCGCCCAGTCCGAGCAGGCGCGCGCCGATCGGTTGGGGCAGGACGCCGCCGAGGAGCGCTTCGCGCCGCAGGACCCGGGCCTGCCCGACGGCACCGACGCCGAGTACCTGGCGCTGGTCGAGCGGCTGCGCGAGACGGTGGCCGAGCGGCCCGGTGACCGGCGGGGCCTGCGTTTCCTGGTGCGCAGCGAGGCCGCACTCGGCAACATGGCGGCCGCGCGGCGGGCGCAAGAACAACTGATCGAGGCCAAGGGCGAGGACGCGACGGCTGCCGATTACGCCACGCTGGCCGAGCTGATGATCAACGCCGCGGGCGGCTATGTCTCGGCCGATGCAGAAACGGCGTTGCGTAAGGCGCTCGACCGCGACGGGCGGGCGCCGACGGCGCGCTTCTACCTGGGCGTCTACATGGCACAGGTGGACCGGCCCGACGCCGCCTTCCGGCTGTGGCGCGACCTGCTGGGGGAAAGCACGCCCGACGCGCCCTGGGTGCCGCCGATCCGCGCCGGGATCGAGGAATTGGCGGCGCGCGCCGGGGTGCGCTACGAGTTGCCCCCCGAGAGCGCCGCGCCCGCCGCCCCCGGCCCCACGGCCGGCGATGTCGAGGCCGCCGGCGACATGGACCCCGAGGCGCGCCGCGAGATGATCCGCGGCATGGTCGCGCGGCTGTCGGACCGTCTGGCGACCGAGGGCGGCACGGCCCAGGACTGGGCGCGGCTGATCAACGCCCACGGCGTGCTGGGCGAGACCGAGCGGGCGCGCGCGATCTGGGCCGAGGCGCAATCGGTCTTCGCCGAGACCCCCGAGGGGTTGGCGACGGTGCGCGCCGCGGCGGAAAACGCCGGCGTGGCGCAGTGATCTGCGCCGAGATCGCGGACTTCGTCGCGGCCCTGCCGCGGGCGCGGGCGGTCATGGGCCTCGACCTGGGGACCAAGACCATCGGCGTGGCGCTGTCGGACCGGCTGTGGTCGGTGGCCAGCCCGCACGAGACAGTCAAGCGGCGCAAGTTCACCCAGGACGCCGCGCACCTGCTGGAGATCGCCGCGGCGCGCGAGGTGGGCGGGCTGGTGCTGGGCCTGCCGCGCAACATGGATGGCAGCGAGGGCCCGCGCTGCCAGTCGACCCGCGCCTTCGCGCGCAACCTCGCGCGGCTGACCGACCTGCCCATCGGGTTCTGGGACGAGCGATTGTCGACGGTGGCCGCCGAACGTGCGCTATTGGAGGCGGATGCGTCTCGAAAGCGTCGCGCAGAGGTGATCGACAGCGTCGCCGCAAGTTATATCCTGCAAGGGGTGATGGACCGGATGCGGCACATGAGGGCAGTAGATGACGAATGACACGGCAAGCCCCTGGGCGCGCGACGAGATCGAGAGCCCCTGCATCAAGGTCTGCGTGGTGCACCCCGAGGCCCGGGTCTGCACCGGCTGCCTGCGATCCATCGACGAGATCACGCGCTGGTCGAAGATGACCCCGGCCGAGCGGCGCGAGATCATGGAGGCCCTGCCCGGCCGCGCCGGTCTGCTGAAGACGCGGCGGGGCGGACGGGCGGCGCGGCTCGCCCGCGACTGAGCCGCGCCGGTCTTCAGCCCGTTTGCGGGGGCAGCGCCCGGCGATAGAGGTGCCATGTCGCGTGGCCCAGAACCGGCAGCGCGATCAGCAGCCCGACGAAGATCGGGATCATCGCCACGAACAGCACCGCCGCGATGAAGGCCGCCCATTGCAGCATCACCTCGCGGTTGATGCGCACCACTTCGGTGCTGGTGATCATCGCGGTGACGAAATCGACGTCGCGGTCCAGCAGCATCGGCAGGCTGATCACGGTGATCGTGAAGAGCGCCAGCGCGATCAGCAGACCGACCACGGTGCCGACCGCCATCATCGTGATGCCATTGAAGGTCAGCAACATGCTGAGGGTCTCTTCGGCGATGCGGCCCTGCGAGAAGAAGATCGCGAACATGCCGCGCGCGATGATCACCCAGAAGCCGAAGATGATCAGCACGGTGACCGCCATCAGCGCCAGTTGCCCGTTGCCCCGGCCCTTGAGCGCGGTCAGCACGCTGGCCCATCCCACGCGCATGCCGGCCTCGCGGCGGCGGCTGACCTCGTAGATGCCGAGCGCCGCGAAGGGCGCGAAAAGCGGGAAGCCGGCGGCGATGGCGATGAACCACACAAGCTGGCCATTGGCGATCATCCCGAAATAAAGCGCCATGCCGCCCAGCATGTAGAAGGTCGCGAAAAACAGCCCGTAAAGCGGCATGGCCTTGAAATCGGCCCAGCCGGCGGCGAGCGCCGCCCGCAAATCGGATCGTTCGAGATGCGCGGGTTCCTGATGCAGGGTGACTTCGGCCTGTTCGGCAAGGGTCATGCGGGACCTCCCGTGTTGTTTTCCGCGACGCGCGGCTGTGTCATGTGGGCTTTATAACACAGATTTCCGGCGACGGTATCCACAGATTCGCGAGGCTTTCTTCGATCAGCCCCGCCGCGGGTCTCGTGCCGCGCGCGGCATCGGCACCGCGTGGGTCATCCGCCCGGTCAGCACTGCCAAGGCGCCGTCCTGCATCAGCTCCGACAGTGCGGCATTGTCGCTGTAAAGCCCGCCGGTATAGGTGCCGTAGGCGGGCAGGATCACGCGGGCGCTGTCGATCAGGAAGGCCGGGCGGGCGAGGCCGCGCCCGCGCAGCCGCAGCCGGGCCTTGGGGTGGTAATGCCCCGACACCTCGCCCGTCTCGCCGGGCCAGGCGATGTGGCGAAAGCGCAGCGGCGCCAGCCCCAGATCCAGCCTGTGCTCGCCACCCAGCCCGACGGGGCCTGGATCGTGATTGCCCTCGATCCAGGTCCAGCGACGCCCGGCCTGAAGCGTCGCGATCCAGAGCCGCGCGTCGTCCGGCAGGGCATGGGCCGCGGCGGTGTCGTCGAAACTGTCGCCGAGGCAGATCACGCGGGTGGCGCGGGTGCGCTGCAGATCGGCCTCGAGCCGGGTCAGCGTGTCGCGCGTCTCGTAGGGCGGCAGGGGGGGCGCGCCGCGTCTGCTGTTGCGTTCGGCCTTGCCGAGGTGCAGGTCCGAGACGCAAAGCAGATCCTGCGCGCGCCAGTAAAGCGCGCCCGAGGGCAGCGCCGTGAGCGCCGCGCCGGCGAGGGTGAAATCATGCCCATCCATGGCCGCGGTGGTGGCGCGCCGCGCGGCGAATGGCAAGGGGGCCAGACGGCGTCTGTCGGCAAGGCCTGCAAGCCCGGTCCGGGTCCTGCGTCTCTGTCTCAGCCTTCGGCGGTAATGCCCGCGTCGATCGTGTCGAGCCCCGCGGCCTGCATCAGCCGGACGCTTTCCTCGGCCAGGAGACGCTCTTGCGCCGCGCCCTCGACCGGCATGCGGCCGGCTTCGAGGAAAAGCGGCGCGGCGAGCGGGCTGACGCGGGGCAGCCGGCGCAGGGTGATGCGGCCTGCGACCCGTTCCAGCATCTCCTCGATCCGGCCGAAATCCACCAGCCCGCGCATCGCCTCGGCGCGGGTGATGTCCAGCAGCAGGTGGTCGGGGTCGTATTTCACCAGCGTGTCGTAGAGGATGTCCGAGGAAAACGTCGCCTGCCGGCCGGATTTGCGCGCCGCGGGCGTGTTGCGCTGGATCAGCCCGGCGATGGTCGCCGAGGCGCGGAAGGTGCGTTTCATCACCGCGTTCGACATCAGCCATTGATCGAGCCCGTCGCGCAGCGCCGCGGGCTCGAAAAGAGGGGCGGCATCGGTCAGCGGCTCGAGCCCCCAGATAAGCGTGGCGTAATCGGTGGCCACGAAGCCGAGAGGGGCGAGGCCCTCTTCCTCCATCCGCTTGGTGACCAGCAGGCCGAGGGTCTGCATCGCGTTGCGCCCGGCAAAGCCGTAGACGCAAACATGCTCGCGCCCCTCGTGCGGGAAGCTTTCGACCAGAAGCCGTCCGGCCTGCGGCATCTGCGACAGTTCGCGCTGCAGGTGCAGCCAGTCGCGGATATTTGGCGGAAGGTCGGGCCAGTCGGGCTGGTTGAGGATCGTCAGGATCCGGTCGGAAAGCTGCGTGGAATTGGCGAACTTGGTGCCCATGAAGGTGGCGATCTTGGGCGTGCGGCCGGGATCGCGGCTGACCTCGACCACCATTTCGCGCAACGACTCAAAACGCACGATCTGTCCCCCCATCAGGAAGGTGTCACCCGGCGTGAGCGTGGCGGCGAAGCCTTCCTCGATCTCGCCCAGAGGCGTGCCGCCGCGGCCGCGCTTCATCCGCACCTTCAGCGTGTCGGTGTCCTGGATCGTCCCGATATTCATCCGGATGAGGCGCGCGCTGCGCGGATCGCGCAACTGCCAAAGCCCGTCGGGGCGCTGTTTCAGCCGCTGCCAGCGGTCATAGGCGCGCAGCGCGTAGCCCCCCGTGGCGCAGAAATCGAGGCAGGCGTCGAACTGGTCGCGGGTCAGCGTGGCATAGGCCCCGGTCGAGGACACTTCGGTGTAGAGATCCTCCGCCGCGAACGGCCCGGCGCAGGCGCGGATGAGGATATGCTGGCAGAGCACGTCACGCGGACCGTCCCCGCGCGGCGCGCCGTCGAGGTCGCGGTCCTTGACGGCCTGAAGCGCGGCCTGACATTCGACCACTTCGAAGCGGTTGGCGGGCACCAGCAGCGCCTTGGAGGGCGCGTTGTAGCGGTGATTGGCGCGCCCGATGCGCTGCACGAGGCGCTTGACGTTTTTCGGCGCGCCCACCTGGATCACGAGATCCACGTCGCCCCAGTCGAGCCCAAGATCGAGGCTGCCGGTGCAGACGATGGCGCGCAGATCGCCCGCCACCATCGCCGCCTCGACCCGCATCCGCTGCTCGCGATCGAGGCTGCCGTGATGGATGCCGATGGGCAGCGCGTCGGCGTTGGCCAGCCACAGGTTGTGAAAGAAGATCTCGGCCTGCGCGCGGGTGTTGTGAAAGATCAGCGTGGTGCGGTGGCGCCGCACCTGGTCGAGCACCGCGGGGATCGCGTAGGCCGCCCCGCCCCCGGCCCACGGCGGCGCGTGGTCCGTTTCCAGCATGGCGATATCCGGGTCCGGGCCGGGATCGGCGTCGAGGACCGTGGGGGCCTGCCCCGCCTGCCCGAGGAACCGTGCCAGCGCCGGCGGATCCTCGACCGTGGCCGACAGCCCGACGCGGCGCAGACCGGGGCAGATCGCCTGCAACCGTCCGATCGCCAGCATCAGCTGGTCGCCGCGTTTCGATTCGGCCAGCGCGTGGATCTCGTCCACGACGACGCGCTTCAGACCCCGGAAGATCCGCGGCGCGTCCTCGTAAGAGGTCATCAGCGCAAGGCTTTCGGGCGTGGTCAGCAGGATGTGCGGCGGGTCGGCGCGCTGGCGGCGCTTGACATGGGCCGAGGTATCGCCGGTGCGGTCCTCGATCCGCAGATCGAGCCCCATCTCGGCGACCGGCGCGGTCAGGTTGCGGCGAATATCCGCGGCCAGCGCCTTGAGCGGCGAGATGTAGAGGGTGTGCAGCCCGGCATGGTCGTTCTCGGCCAGATCAGCGAGCGTCGGCAGGAACCCCGCCAGCGTCTTGCCGCCCCCGGTGGGCGCGATCAGTAAAGTCGCGGGGTCCTCGGCATGGGCCAGCATGTCGACCTGATGCGGGTGCAACCGCCAGCCGCGCGCGGCGAACCAGCCTGTGACGGGGCGAGGAAGGGGTGTCATTCGAGGATCATCGCGGGATTGCCACCTACAGTATCGTCATTCTGCCCGTGTCCCTGCAACCGTGGTTCAGCTAGGTGGACCGGGCGCATCGTGCTAAGCTCCGGCGGCCGGTGTCACGGGATAGCGGCCTTAATCATCGTGGGAGGATAGAATTATGTTTGCACGGGTCACGGAATATCAGATGAAGCCAGAGTCGATCGCGGCGGCAACCGAACTTCTGCACTCACTCAAGGAGCGGATCATGTCCATGCCGGGGGTGCATAATTTCATCAATGTGATCAACGACGATGGCAGCGGCCTCGTGATCTCGGTCGTGGAAAGCGAGGCTGTCTCGGAGGCCAATGCGCCGACGGTGGCCGAAATCTGGAGCCAGTTCGGCGACCATCTGGCCGCTCCGCCCAAAGCCTCCGGGTACAATCTTATCGCCAACTGGAACAACTGAGTTGCACGGACCGGGCCGCATAGCACAAGGTAGAGGGCTTGGCGGCGTGTGCCGCCCGCCCCTGCCGCAGGTACCCCGCGTCTAGACCAGCGCGAAGATCCGGGCCGGGCCGCCCGAGCCGCCGCGATGCTTGGGCGCGCCCACGACCACGGTCGCGCCCGAGGCCGGAACGCGGTCGAGGTTCGCCATGCACTCGATCCCGAAGCGCCCGGTGGGCAGCCACGCGTAATGCGTCGCGAAATCGGTCGAGGCCCCGTGATCGAGCGACAGCGTGTCCGAGGCGATCGAGCGCGCGCCGGTCTCCTCGATCAGCATCTGCGCGGCCTCGACGTGAAAGCCCGGGTAGTGCTGTTTCTCGCCGTCGAAGCCGCGAAACGCCTCACGGTCGACCTTAGCGCCCCAGCCGGAATAAAGCGCCACGCAGGCGCCATCGGGAATCGGCCCGTGTACATCGGTCCAGGCGCGTAGATCGTCGGGGGTGAGCAGCGTATCGGCATCCTCGGCGGCGCGCGCGGCGATATCGACCACGCAAAGCGGTGCCACGAGATCGCCCACCGGGATCTCGTCGACCGAGGCGCCATCGGCCGAGAAATGCAGCGGCGCGTCGACATGCGTGCCGGTATGCTCGTTGACCGTCAGGGTCAGCACGTTGAAGCCGTGATCGGCGAAGTTGAAGCTTTGCTCGGTCGCGATTCCCGGTTCGCCGAAATAGGTGGGGAAATCGGGGCCGTAGGCATGGGTGAGGTCCTCGACGCGGGCATGCCCCTGCGCCATGGCGGGCGAGCCACCGAAAGGCGGCAGCATCGCGGCCGCACCCGCGCCGGCGGCGGCGGTGAAAAGTGCGCGGCGCGACAGCATCCTGTCCTTGACCGCGTTGATGATGCAGGCGTCACACATCGGTATCTCCCTGGTTTGTCCGGTCCTGTCCGGTGATCTGCGATCGTGGCGCGCCTGCGACAGGCGCGGCCGCGCGCAGACGTCCCTTTCCGCACTGGAGTCTACGCACCGTCCCGTGTATTGCAAGCCTGCAGGCAAAACCGGGGAGCTGCGCCATGCTGGCATTGTTGCGATTGCTGATCTTCGGGCTGATCTTTCTGACGATCGTCTATTTCGGGCTGTCATGGTATTTCCGCGCCGAACGCCGCCGCCGGATGGAGCGCGACTGGGAGGCCGCCGGCCGTCCCGGCACCCGAGAAGCCTATGTCGAGGCCGGGATGGAGCAATACGAGCACTCCCTGCGCCGCCGGCTGATCTGGCTGGTCTACATCGTGCCGGTCACGGCAGTGATCGTCATCGTCTATGTCACGAATTACACTTGAAGGGGCTGCGCATGTTTTATCTCAAATGGGGCTTCTGGGGGGTGTTCTGGATCGTGCTGCTGGCGTTCCTGCACTACACGCTGCCGGATCACGACATCGTGCGGATCACCGACACCTACGAACGGCGGATCGAGCCGGGCGACAACGCCCTGTTCTGGTCGAATGCCGACACCGGCGACAACACGCAGTCGACGGGCCGCGACGTGTTCTTCATCCAGAGCTTTCTGAACGACGAGCAGCCGATGGTCTATCGCAACGAGGATACCGGCTGGGGCTGGCCGCCCTATTTCAAATTCGACACCTCGAACCTTCAGGCCCAGGCCTCGGACGCCAAGATGAACGCAAGCGGCGAGACGGCGCGGTGGGTCGACGTTCTGCACTATGGCTGGCGCAACGAGTTCCTGTCGATCTATCCCAACGCGGTCTCGATCACCCCGGTCTCGGGGCCGGATGTGCGGATCATCCCGTGGTTCAACATCATCTTCCTGACGGTTCTGGCGGTGCTGTTCTGGGCGATCCGCGCGCGGTGGAAGCGCTTCTGGCGCAAGCGCGAGGAATGGGCCGAGGACGAGTGGAACGACGGCACCGCCTGACCCGGGCCCCTCGCAGATCCGTGATTTGTGCGGACCGGCGCCGGCGGGTACGCGTGTGCGTGGCAGATCGGGGGCGACGCGCATGATAACCGAAACAGACCGGCTTACGCCGCAGGACAAGCTGGACGGCGCGGCGCTGCTGATCCTGCGACTGGGGCTGGCGTGGTTCATCTTCCTCTGGGCGGCGCACAAGGTGATCACGCCCGGCCAGTATCAGACCCTCGCCGCGCATTTCGACGGTCTCGATCTGGGGCTGGTGCAGGTCTACGCGATCGCCGGGGTGCAGATCGCGTTGTGCCTGATGGCCGCAGTCGGGCTGCTGCGGTATCTCAGCTATGGTGGTCTGCTGGTGATGCATGCCTTCACCGTCAGCCGCCGCTGGGAGGGGTTCCTCGACCCGTTCGCGCTGAACGACAGCGGCTTTCCGGTCAACCGCAACCAGGTGATCGACCTCGCGGTGCTGGCGGCGTTCATCGCGCTGGTGCTGCTGATCCGCCGTGACCATTTCAGCCTCGGCGCCTGGCTCGCCCGCCATGACCGGGGGCGGTGGTGGGTGTAGGGGGTTCGTCCGGGCGAGGCGTCCGACGATGGCTTTGTAACTTTCGGGTTAAAAGACTGTATGAAACAGTACCCGCTTCGAAAGTTCAGAACTCTATTCTGGAAGTAGCTTGCTTTTTAAATGCCGTCCCGGACGATCAGATAAATCTTCAACGACGCGTACTTTTCATGGCAATGTTGACCAAGCACGAGGTTCGCGACGGGAGACTGTGTTTCACGGAACTTCTCGAACTCAGGAACACTCGTCGCATTCGGCCGCCGCATTGCAAGTAAACCGGTTGATCAACCGACCCCGATAGGAGACAGTGTGCGCAAACGTCAGTCTTCTTGGGGATGTTTTGTAACTTCGCTATGGATCTATTGATCCAACACGGCTGGCTCTACCTTGGGAAAGGAAACTGGGAACTCACCAATGAGATATGCTCCAAAATTCGATCAACATGAGTTTCGCTGCCCGGCTCCTCACTACCGGATCTCCATGGGAGGGAAAAAACTTTTGTATGCCTATATTCGAAAAAATGCGAGCTCTACATTCAGAGCTTATATAAATCAAAAAACACACCCTAAATATCTACTCGATCCCAAAAATATTTTGAAGAAATTGATGAGTATGGATCTTAAAAACAGGAATCACATTGACGGAAATATGAAGTACTTTCGTCATTCGTGGAGCAAAACTGTGAAAGGTGACAGCTATGATGCCATCATCTTTGTTTACAGGGACCCGCTGGAAAGACTTCTTTCTACATTCAAGAACAAGTTTATAGACGATATATATGCTTCTGGCATCCAGAGAAACTTCGAGGAGCTGACCGGTTGCGAAGCAGAACAGGCAACGTTTACATCTTTCGTAGAATATACATACAATGACTTTTCGAGATTGAACCCACATGTAACGCCACAAAAGTCAGCACTTTGGGAACTAAATTATACGCCAATCAAGCTAAGTCATCTCAATAAGGTTATGAGAGAAATTACCGATCTAGAACAAACTGACTCATTCTTCGGCTCTAAGCGCAATGCCTCAGAGAAAAGTGTTGATTGGTATGAAGATGGATACGATCCTGGACCTCTTTATAACACGTCCGTGTGTGATCTGCGCGTAATTGCTAAGGAGGGAAGGGCGTTGCCAATCACCAATTTCATTAGCAATGAAATCCGTGATAAGTTAAGATCTCGATATGCGCAAGATTACGAAATGATAGCTCAAATCGAGGCGCAAAATGATATCAGGCGTCACATCTCGGCAGGTGGTATCGCGATAGCGCAAAGCGGGGAGCATTTTCCGGCGAACCTCGGACTGCGGGCGCGAGGCGTGGCTCCGCGCCCCCAAGACCTGTCACTGCGTCTGCATCTCGCCCGAGGGGCGGGGGGTGTCGCTGGTCTCGGCGGGCAGGACCGGGTAGACCACCTCGGGGACCTCGCCGGTCAGCGATCCTAGGAAGGCCACGATCTTGTCGGTCTCGGTGTCGTTCAGTTCCGCGCCGAGTTGCGACAGGCCCATGATCTGCACCGCGACATTCAGGCTCCAGACCTTGCCGGAATGGAAATAGGGCGCGGTCTGGTCGATGTTGCGCAAGGGGGCTGCGCGGAACACGTAGGAATCGTCGGCGGTCTTGGTCACCTCGTAGCGGCCGCGGTCATCCTCTGGCAGAACGTCCGCGCCGGGCTTCTCGATCAGGCCGAACGGGTAGTAGCCGTTGCCGCCAAGGTTGATGCCGCTGTGGCAGGACGCGCACCCCTTGTCCATGAAGAGCGCGAGCCCCTCCTTCTGGGTGTCGGTCAATGCGCCGTCATCGCCGTTCAGCCAGGCGTCGAAGGGCGCGGGGGTGATCAGCGTGGCCTCGTAGGCCTCGATCGCCTTGGCGAAATTGTCGAAGGTCACCGGGTCTTCGACATCGGGGAACGACGCCTCGAACCAGTCCACGTATTGCGGCATCGAGGTCAGCGTGGCGATGACGTTCTCGGGGGTGTTGGCCATCTCGACCCCGGCCTGCACCGGGCCCTTGGCCTGCTCGGCCAGGTCCTCGGCGCGCCCGTCCCAGAACTGCGCCTCGTTGAACACCGCGTTCAGCACGGTGGGCGAGTTTCGCGGGCCCCGCTGCCAGGCATGGCCGATCGAGGTTTCCATGTTGTCGTCGCCCCCCGTCGCGAGGTTGTGGCACGAGTTGCACGAGAACACCCCCGAGGCCGACATCCGCGGATCGAAGAACAGCGCCTTGCCGAGGTCGATCTTGGCGTCGGTGATCTGGTTGTCGCTGAGCGCCGGCAGGGTCGAGGGCAGCGGCGCGAACATTTCCTGGGCGCGCTCGCGCAGGTCCTGGGCGGCGGCGGCGTGGCCGAGGGCCAGCACCGAAGCGCCGGAAAGAATGGCGGTCTTGAACGGGCTCATCATCATCTCCTTTTTTTTCTGGCGGCACCGGCGGCAGAGGTGACAGGGCGTCACGCCCCCGGGGCAGGACCGGCATATCAGCCGCCCGTGCCGGGGCCTTGATCCAGATTAAACCCGCGCCGTCCGGGCCGGCGGGGGTGTTCCCGATCGGTCGCACTCGGACAGTTCGGCGTCGGGGGCGCTTGAACTTGACCCTGAAGCGGGGCTATGGCGCAGGCAATCGCGCCGCGTTGCGCCACACCGTCATTTTCAGCCAGTCATCCGAGGATCCCGATGCACCTGCCCAACCTTGCCCCCGTCCCCGAGCTATATGTCTCTTACGAAAGCGCCCAGAAGCTGAAGGTCGAGGCCGGCGAGCTGAGCAGCTGGGATCTCAGCCGGCGCCAGATCTGCGATCTGGAACTGTTGATGAATGGCGGGTTCAACCCGCTCAAGGGGTTCATGACAGAGGCCGACTATACCAGTGTCGTGGACACGCTGCGGCTGAGCGACGGCACGCTGTTCCCGATGCCCATCACGCTGGATGTGACCCAGGCCTTCGCCGACAGCGTCGAGATCGGGCAGGACATCGCGCTGCGCGACCAGGAGGGGGTGATCCTGGGGACCATGACGGTCACCGATCGCTGGACGCCCGACAAGGCCAAGGAGGCAGCGCAGGTCTTCGGCGCCGACGATGTCGCGCACCCGGCGGTCAACTACCTGCATCACACCGCCGGGCCGGTCTATCTGGGCGGGCCGGTGACCGGCATCCAGCAACCGGTGCATTACGATTTCCGTGGCCGCCGCGACACGCCCAACGAACTGCGCGCGCTGTTCCGCAAGCTCGGGTGGCGCCGGGTGGTGGCCTTCCAGACGCGCAACCCGCTGCACCGCGCGCATCAGGAGCTGACCTTCCGCGCCGCCAAGGAGGCGCAGGCGAACCTGCTGATCCATCCCGTCGTCGGCATGACCAAGCCGGGCGATGTCGATCACTTCACCCGCGTGCGCTGCTACGAGGCGGTGCTCGACAAGTACCCGCAGTCGACCACCACGATGAGCCTGCTGAACCTCGCGATGCGCATGGCCGGCCCGCGCGAGGCGGTCTGGCACGGCATCATCCGCCGCAATCACGGCTGCACGCATTTCATCGTCGGGCGCGATCACGCCGGCCCCGGCAAGAACTCCAAGGGCGAGGATTTCTACGGCCCCTACGAGGCGCAGGACCTGTTCCGCGAATACAAGGACGAGATCGGCATCGAGATGGTCGATTTCAAACACATGGTCTACGTGCAGGAGCGCGCGCAATACGAGGCCGTGGACGAGATCGAGGATCGCGACGAGGTGACCATCCTCAACATCTCGGGGACCGAGCTGCGCCGCCGTCTGCAGGAGGGGCTGGAGATCCCCGACTGGTTCTCGTTTCCCGAGGTGGTGTCCGAATTGCGCCGCACGAGGCCGCCGCGCGCCCAGCAGGGTTTCACGGTGTTCTTCACCGGCCTGTCGGGGTCGGGCAAATCGACCATCGCCAACGCGCTGATGGTCAAGCTGATGGAAATGGGCGGCCGCCCCGTGACGCTTCTGGACGGGGACGTGGTGCGCAAGAACCTCTCGTCCGAGCTGGGCTTTTCCAAGGAACACCGCGACCTGAACATCCGCCGCATCGGCTATGTCGCCAGCGAGATCTCGAAGAATGGCGGCATCGCGATCTGCGCGCCGATCGCGCCCTATGCCGCCACCCGCCGCGCGGTGCGCGAAGAGATCGAGGGCTACGGCGCCTTCGTCGAGGTGCATGTCGCGACCAGCCTCGAGGAATGCGAGCGCCGCGACCGCAAGGGCCTCTACAAGCTGGCGCGCGAGGGCAAGATCAAGGAATTCACCGGGATTTCCGATCCCTATGACGAGCCCGAGAACCCCGAACTGCGCGTCGAAACCGAGAATGTCGATGTCGACAACTGTGCGCACCAGGTGATCCTGAAGCTCGAATCGATGGGCCTGATCGCGGGCTGAGACGGGCATCACGCTAAAAACGCTCATGCCGCGTGGTCGGTCACCCGGCATGAGCAATTGGACCGGGAAATCCATGTCTCGTCTTGAAACGATCCGTTTTTCATACCGGCATTTTAGTGACTAATAATTGTCGGGCCCGCTCTGCAAACTGCGTCGCGCTTCTGCTATTTTTTCTTCCACCTGGCGGACTGAAATCGACTTTTTCCAAGTGAGTTTGTGAACCGGCGATGAAAGAATTGGGCCGTGATAATCGCCAGCGATACGTCCGAGCAGCAGGCGCTCCAGAATGAGAGGGACGAAAGCATCTACCCGGGGTATGCGCTTCCACTGGTTGCGAAAGTTTCGATCAACAATCGTCAGATAAAGAAACAGGAAGTGAAGCCAGTAGTAAGTCGACGGTATCCTGCGACCCTTCGCCCAGTAGTCGTCCACCTCTGAGGTGAGTCTTGTGATTACTGCTCCATCTTTGACCGACGCCAAGAACCAGCTTGCGATGGGACGGTCCCGACCCGGCCACGAATAAGCAAAGAATCCACCGTAAGTTAAGGCATGCAGCCAATGATCCAGAGGCATGGAGCAAAGGACGGTCGCGTCCGTCCAAACGCCTCCATGCTGCCGCAACAGACGGCAGCGCAGGATATCGGAATATGCTGTTCTATTGATATCAGGCTCGAGATCCGACATGTCGACGAAATCATGGATAATCCCGTCATCCAGCAGAATCACCTGCCAACTTGGATTATGGCGCTGCCAACTCCGGATGCAGTATTGAACGATGTCCGGCGCATTGTCCAATCCCTGTGCCCAATATATCCAGATCACACGCTCGACGGGCCTTGAGAAGGAGCTTTCGGAAAGATGTCTTGAAGGCAGACAATTTCGAAGTCTCTTTCCAATCCTGTTTGACGTGAAAAGGCGCCTCAATCCAACTAATGACACTCAATTCTCCAAACCTGCGTCGATCAAAATGCGAAAGGTGACGTTAGTTGCTCGACCATGCCCCGTCAAGGACCATGGCGGCGTCGATTTCTGTTGCATGAGATATGCAGATTGAACACTTGGCCATGATCACCAGTCGCAGAATACCGATCAACATTCATTGAAGCAGGCTGTTTTATTTGGTATTTCGCCTACATTATCGGAGCCCGAAGGTTTAATGATACGTCTGCAAGGCAATTATCGCTTGCGCGACAAGAAACAGGAAACCATCGGTGCGATCGGGGTTTTCCGGTGCCTTGAAACGTGTCAGCGGTTTTTGCCCCGAAGGCTGGATGCCGGGTATGAAAAGGAAAGGCGATGGTCGCCTATGCCATATCGCTCACCTCGATCCCGCCGCGATATCACAGGCTGGGGTCGGTTCTGTGCAGTCTGCTCGCGCAGGACCCCGCGCCCGAGCGGGTGATGCTCTGCCTGCCACGGCGCCCTGCGCGTTTCGATCCGGCGCCTGTGCCTGAACTGCCCCAATGTGTCGAGTTGTTGCGGGTCGCGCAGGACGAGGGGCCGGCGACCAAGGTGCTGCCGGCCGCTCGACGGCTCGCCGGACGGGTCGACCGGCTGATCTATTGCGACGATGACTGGATCATGCCGCCCGACTGGGCGGGGCATCTGTTGCGCGCCGGCACCCCGGACACGGCCGTGGCAGGCGCGGGATTTGACGTGCACAGGCTGAAGCGCCGCAGCCACCGCGCCGCCGACCCCGCCCTTTGCGACATCGCGCAGGGCTATGCCGGTGTCGCGATCCGGCCCGACTGGCTTGCGGGGACCGAATGCGCCGCGCCGCCCGAGGCCTGGGCGGTCGACGATATCTGGCTGTCGGCGCAGCTTGCGCGACAAGGCATCCCGATCCGCCTTGCGCACGACGCACGCGCCGGGATGCGACTGGCGTTCGAGGATGTACACGCGTTGCAGGACGCCGATATCGGTGGGCTGCAACGCCACGCCGCCAATCTGGCCTGCGTGGCAACCGTCACCGCGCGGTACGGCCTGTGGCCGCCGCGCGGTTGACTTCCTTCAGTGAACCGTGACCGGTTCCATGTTATTCTGCCGCGCCACCTGAAAGGCGAGGCTGCGGTTTTCCACCAGCGCAAGGCGTTCGCCCTCGGCGCTGTGCACCGCGTAGAGCGTCGTCAGATCGCCGACCTGCTCGCGCAGATCCTCGGGCAGGTCCGCCACTTCGACTGGCCGGACATAGACGATTGCCCGTTCCTGCTCTTGCCCGAAATTATACCGTTCCTCCATGATCGCTTACCCCTTGTTTATCCTGATTTTCTGCACCACGGGCTCGGGTTGTGCGCGGGTCAGATCGACGTGCAGCAATCCGTTTTCCATGATCGCCTCGCCCACCTCGACGCCGTCTGCCAGCACGAAGGAGCGCTGGAACTGTCGCGCGGCAATGCCGCGGTGCAGGTAGGTGCGGTCGCTGTCGCCGTCAAGCTGCCGCCCGCGGATGACCAGTTGCCGGTCCTCGACCGTGATCGACAGATCGTCTTCGCCGAAGCCGGCCACGGCCAGCGTTATCCGGTAGGAATTCGGCGAGGTCTGTTCGATGTTGAAGGGCGGGTACCCGTCATTGCCCGACTTGGCGCTGCGTTCCAGCATCCGTTCGAGCTGTTCGAAGCCCAGCATGTAGGGCTGCGATCCCAGAGTCAGTTTTGTCATCGACATGTCCTTGCGTTAAGCGACCGTCCGTGTAGCAAGGCCCCGTTATGGCGACCTTTGCTTTCGATATGGGAACATGCCGCGCAATCCGCAAGGGCTTTGCGCCGGCGGGCGGATCGCCTATCATCGCTCTCCCGGAACTAGAAACGAATCGTGCGCCATGAACGCTTACCGCGATCTTTCTATGAAAACCGACGAGGTGCTGCGCGTCGAGCTCGAGGAGTTCCGGCGCGAGCATGGCGACCTCGACGCCGCCATCCGCGCCCTGCAGGAGCGCGGCACGGCCGATCAGTTGACCCTGCAACGCCTCAAGAAGAAGAAGCTATGGCTGCGCGACATGATCGCGCGGATCGAGGATCGGCTGTACCCGGATATCATTGCGTGACCCCGCCCGATCGGTGTAGGGCGCGCGCCATGACAAGGGGGTTGGCATGACGGGCGTGAAGATCGGCATCATCATGGGCAGCCAGTCCGACTGGGCCACCATGCGCGAGGCGGCCGCGGTTCTGGACGAGCTGGAGGTGGCCTTCGAGGCCAGCATCGTGTCGGCGCATCGCACGCCGGACCGGCTTTGGGACTATGGCCGCACCGCCGTCGCGCGCGGGCTCGAGGTGATCATCGCGGGCGCCGGCGGGGCCGCGCATCTGCCCGGCATGATGGCGTCGAAAACGCGCCTGCCGGTGATCGGCGTCCCGGTCCAGACCCGGGCGCTGGCGGGCCTCGACAGTCTTTATTCGATCGTGCAGATGCCGCGCGGTTATCCCGTCGCCACCATGGCGATCGGGGCCGCGGGGGCCGCCAATGCCGGGCTGATGGCCGCCGCCATCCTTGCCAATTCCGACGCCGGTCTCGCCGCGCGGCTGGACGACTGGCGCGCCGCCCTTTCGGCCTCCATCCCCGAAGAGCCCATCGATGACTGATCCCCTGCCATTAGGCGCGACCCTCGGCATCCTCGGCGGCGGTCAGCTGGGCCGCATGCTGGCCGTCGCGGCCAGCCGTCTCGGGTTCAAGACCTGCATCTTCGAGCCGGGCGGCGATTGCCCGGCGAGCCACGTCGCGAACTTCCATTTCAAGGCCGATTATTGCGATGAAGACGCGCTGCGGCGCTTTGCCGGGGCCGTCGATGTCGTCACCTACGAGTTCGAGAACATCCCGCCCGCAGCGCTTGACGTGCTGGAGCCGCTGGTGCCCGTGCGCCCGGGGCGGCGCGCCCTGAAGGTCAGTCAGGACCGGCTGACCGAAAAGGCGTTCCTGTCGGAGCTTGGGCTGGCCACCGCGCCCTTCGCGGCGGTCGATGACGCGGTCGACCTGACCGAGGCCGTGGGCGAGATCGGCCTGCCCGCGATCCTCAAGACGCGACGCTTCGGCTATGACGGCAAGGGGCAGGTGCGGATCGACAAGGCGATGCAGGCCGAAGAGGCGCTGGCGGCCATGCAGGGCGCGCCGGCGATCCTGGAAGGCGTGATCGATTTCAGCTTCGAGGCGTCGGTGATCGCCGCGCGCAACGCAGACGGCGACGTCGCCTGTTTCGATCCCGGCGAGAACGTGCACGCGGGCGGTATCCTGCGCACCACCACGGTGCCTGCGCGCCTCAGCGTGGCGCAACGCACCGACGCGGTTCTGCTGGCGGGGCAGATCCTGAACAAGCTGCGCTACGTCGGCGTCATGGGGGTGGAGCTGTTCGTGACCCGCAAGGCGCTGATCGTCAACGAGATCGCGCCGCGGGTGCATAATTCCGGCCACTGGACGCAGGCGGGCTGCGCCATCGACCAGTTCGAGCAGCATGTCCGCGCCGTCGCCGGCTGGCCCCTGGGCGACGGGGCGCGACATTCGGACGTGGTGATGGAGAACCTGATCGGCGACGACATGGACCGCCTGCCGGAGATCCTGCGCGACCCGCGCGCGGGGCTACATCTTTACGGCAAGGCCGAGGTCCGGCCGGGCCGCAAGATGGGCCACGTCAACCGGGTGACGCCGCGGGGCTGAGGCGGGGCCGAGGCGGGCGCGCACCGATCCGTGACTGTACCCGCGCGGCCCGCTGCGCTATGCCGCGCGACATGCGCGTATTTCTTCTGACCGCCCTCACGATGATCGCCTTCGCCGCCAATTCGGTGCTCAACCGCATGGCGCTGGCCGGGGGCGGCATCGACGCCGCAAGCTTCGGCAGTATCCGCCTGATCGCGGGCGCGGTGATGCTGGGTGTCCTGTGCGCGCTGTTGCGCGGCGGGCTGACGCTTGGCGGCCGGGGGCGCGTGGCCGGGGTGCTGGCGCTGCTGGTCTATATCTACGGCTTTTCCGCCGCCTACACGGTGCTGGACGCGGGGCTCGGGGCGCTGATCCTGTTCGGCGTGGTGCAGATCACAATGTTCGCGGGCAGCCTCGTGGCGCGCGAGGCGGTGCCGCCGCGCCGCTGGATCGGGGCGGCGCTGGCCTTTGCCGGGCTGGT
Source organism: Roseovarius sp. D22-M7 (assembly GCF_037083785.1). Classification (NCBI taxonomy): domain Bacteria; kingdom Pseudomonadati; phylum Pseudomonadota; class Alphaproteobacteria; order Rhodobacterales; family Roseobacteraceae; genus Roseovarius; species Roseovarius sp. D22-M7. The sequence goes on along the minus strand of NZ_JBAPKY010000003.1, from coordinate 138,752 downwards.
CTGGCTCCTCTGGCCCGGGGCGGGGCCGCGGATCAGCGTGGTGCACGGGCTGCTGATGGCGGCGGCGGGCGTCGGCTGGGGCGTCTATTCGCTGGCCGGGCGGCGCAGCACCGACGCGCTGCGCGGCACCGCGGCCAATTTCATCCTCGCAGCCCCCTTGGGGGTGCTGATCGGCCTTGCGCTGCCCACGGGTGCCGCCGGCACGGTGATCGGCGCGCAGGGTGTGGCCCTGGCGATCCTGTCGGGCGCGGTGACGTCCGGCTTGGGCTACGCGCTGTGGTACAACGTGCTGCCGAGGCTGGCCTCGTCGGTGGCGGCGGTGGCGCAGTTGACGGTGCCGGTGATCGCGATGGCCGGCGGGATGATCTTCCTCGGCGAGAGCCTGAGCCTGCAATTCGTCGCTGCGAGCGTGCTGGTCCTCGGCGGCGTGGCGATCTCGGTGCTCCCGCTTCAGGGATTGATCAGCCGCTCCAGCGGGTCGTAGGCGAAGCCGACGCCAAAGGCCACGTCGGCAAGGCTGTCGGGCTTGACGCGCAGCGCCGCCATCTCCGTATACGTGACCCAGCGGCGATCGGTCACGATGTCCTCGGGGTCGCGCCAGCCGGGGTCGAGCGTGCCGCGGGTCACTTGCGCGCGGAAGAACACCTCGACCTGGTGAAAGTGGCGCTCGGGGGCGTGGAACTCGTTCACGAGGCAGGGATCGCCAACCGCAATGGTCAGCCCGGTTTCCTCGAACACCTCGCGGATAAGGGTGTCGGGCAGCGACGCGCCCATCTCGGCCCCGCCGCCCGGCGCGCACCAGAGCGTGGTGTGCGGCCCCGCAAAGGCGTTGACCAGCAAGAGCTGGCCGTCCTCGACGATCACGGCGCGGGCGGCAAGGCGGGGGACGGGACGGGGTTCGGGCATGGCGGCTCCTGAACGGCTGGGGCAGAGTTCCGGTATGCCCGCCGCCCTCGATCCGGGCAAGGGCTACGCGAATGGGGCTTGTCTTTGCCCCGCCTGCCGGGTCAGCCTGTGCGCAAGATGAAAGAGGGATCCGAGATGACCGGGAACACGCGCAATGGCGGGCAATTGCTGGTGGACTGCCTGATGGCGCTTGGCGCGCGGCACAGCTTCGGCGTGCCGGGCGAAAGCTACCTCGCGGTTCTCGATGCGCTGCACGACACCGCCGGGCGGCTCGACTTCACCCTCTGCCGGCACGAGGGGGGCGCTGCCTTCATGGCCGCCGCTTACGGCAAGCTGACCGGGCGTCCCGGGATCGCCTGGGTCACGCGCGGGCCGGGCGCGACCAATGCCGCGATCGGCGTGCACACCGCGATGCAGGACAGCGCGCCGATGATCCTGTTCGTGGGCCAGGTCGGCACCGGGATGAAGGGCCGCGAGGCGTTCCAGGAGCTCGACTACCGCGCCGTCTTCGGCAGCATGGCGAAATGGGCGGTCGAGATCAACGACGGCGCGCGCCTGCCCGAGATCGTGGCGCGGGCGTGGAAGACCGCGACCACGGGGCGTCCGGGTCCGGTCGTCGTGGCGCTGCCCGAGGACATGCTGAGCGCGCCCGCCCCCGCCGCCCCGCTGAGCGGGCCGGGGCATTACCCCGAACCCGCGCCCGATGCCGGCGCGGTCGAAACGACCCGCGCGATGCTGGCCAGGGCCGAGCGTCCGCTGATCCTTTACGGCGGCTGCGACTGGACCTCCGAGGGCCGCGCGGCGCTTCAGGCCTTCGCCGAAGGATCGAACATCCCCGTCGTGTCGGTCTTTCGCTACCAGGACAAGTTCGACAACCACTCGGCCTGCTTCTGCGGCGAGGCGGGGGTGGGCACGGTGCCGCATGTGCGCGGGCTTCTGTCGGGCGCCGACGTGATCCTCGCGATCAATACCCGCTTCGGCGAGAACGCCACGGCGGGTTACACCGCGCTGTCGGTGCCGCAGCCCGCGCAACGGCTTGTCCATGTGCATGCCTCGGACAATGAGCTGGGCAAGGTCTACCAGCCCGAACTGGGCGTGCAGGCGGGGCCCAATGCCTTTGTCACGGCCCTCAACGCGGCGGGCCTCGTCGGCGGCGCGTGGGCGGGCTGGCGGGCCGAGGCGCGCGCCGCGTGGGAGGCCGCGTTCGATCTGCCCGACCAGCCCTCGCCGGTGGACATGGGCCGGGTCACGGCGCATCTGCGCGAGGTGCTGCCCGGTGACGCGATCATCACCAACGGTGCGGGCAATTTCGCGATCTGGTCGGGGCGGTTCCTGAAATACGGGCCGGACATGCGGCTGCTGGCGCCGCAATCGGGCGCCATGGGCTACGGCATCCCCGCCGCCATCGCCGCGAAGCTGGTGCATCCCGACCGTCTCGTGGTCTGTTTCGCCGGCGACGGCGATTTCCAGATGACCGCCGCGGAACTGGCCAGCGCCGCGCAGGCCGGCGCGCAGCCGATCATCCTGATCCTCAACAACGGCACATACGGCACCATCCGCGCACACCAGGAGCAGCATTATCCCGGCCGGGTATCGGGCACCACGATGGTCAATCCCGATTTCCCGGCGCTGGCTCGCGCGCATGGCTTCCACGCCGAGCGGGTCGAGACGACCGAAGGTTTCGCGGCGGCCTTCGCGCGCGCCTGCGCCTCGCCCACGGGGGCGGTGCTGGATCTGGCCATCTCGCCCGAGGCGATCACCCCGCGCGTGTCGCTGAGCGCGATGCGCGCGGCAGGCCTCGCGCGCGCTGGACGGGACTGATGCGGCGCTCTAATGCGGTTCACAGGCCGCGCATTTGGGCCTATAGGGGCGGCATGAAATCCTTGACGATCCTCTTTGCGCTGATCCTCGGCCTGCTGGCGGGCACCGCGCGCGCCGAGTGCGTCGTGCTGCTGCACGGGCTCGCGCGCAGCGACGCCTCTTTTCTCGTGATGCAGCGGGTGCTGGAGGCCGACGGGCACGAGGTCTTTTCCCCCGACTACCCCTCGACCGAGGAAGACATCGCCAAGCTCGCCGATGAAACCCTGCCCACGGCGGCGCAAGCCTGTGGCGACCGGCCGCTGCATTTCGTGACGCATTCGATGGGCGGCATTCTGCTGCGCGTCTGGCTGGCCGATCACCGCCCAGAGTCGCTTGGCCGCGTCGTCATGCTGGCGCCGCCAAATCACGGCAGCCAGCTGGTGGACGAGCTGGGCGGGCTGGAGCTTTTCAAATGGCTCAACGGGCCGGCGGGCCAGCAGCTTGTCACCGGGCCGGGCGGCGTGCCGGAAAACCTGCCCCCCGTCGATTTCGAGCTCGGCGTGATCGCCGGGACACGCTCTTTCAACCCGTATTTCTCGGCGTTGATCGAGGGGCCGGACGATGGCAAGGTTTCTGTCGCGTCGACGCGGGTCGCGGGAATGGCCGATCATATCACCCTGCCCGTGTCGCATACCTTCATGATGAACAACCCGCTGGTGATCGCGCAGGTCGAGGAATTCCTCGCGCATGGCCGGTTCGACCGGAACCTGACCCTGGGTGATGTCCTGCTGGGACGGCGCGGGGGATGAGCGCAGCGGCGCTGACCCTGCGCGGTGCGCGGGTGCTCTGGCCCGACGGGATCGGGCCGGGCGATCTGTCACTGTCGGGCGGCGTGATCACGGAAAAACCGCAGCCGCGCGTCGTCGATCTGGGCGGGTTCCTGGTCCTGCCCGGGATCGTCGACGCCCATGGCGACGCGTTCGAGCGGCATCTCGCGCCGCGCCGCGGCGCGATGACCGATCCGGCGCGCGGCCTGATCGCCTGCGAGGCAGAGCTTGCCGCGAACGGCATCACCACCGCGACGCTGGCGCAGTTCTACAGCTGGGAAGGCGGCTTGCGCGGGCCGGAGTTTGCGGCGCGGATGCTGGCCGCCCTGGCCGAGGCACGGCCCCGCGTGGCGACCGATCTGCGCGCGCAGTTGCGCGTCGAAGTGGCGATGATCGACGCCTACGCGGATATCGAGGCGCTGATCGCGCGCTTCGACATCGGGTACGTGGTGTTCAACGATCACCTGCCGCATGCCAGCCTCGCCGCCGGCAAGCGCCCGCAGCGCCTGACCGGCCAGGCCTTGCGCATCGGCCGCAATCCCGAGATGCATCTGGAGATCATGAGAGGACTGCACGACCGCATGCCCGAGGTCGACGCGGCCCTTGACGCGCTCGCGACAAATCTGAGCGCGGCGGGGGTCCGGCTTGGCAGCCATGACGACCAAACGCCCGATGCGCGCCTGCGGCACCGTGCGCGCGGCGCGCGCATCGCCGAGTTCCCCGAAACGCTGGAGGCCGCCGAGGCGGCGCGCGCGGGCGGCGACGCGGTGATCATGGGCGCACCCAACGTGATGCGCGGCGGCTCGCATAACGGCAACGCGGGGGCGCTGGACATGGTGGCCGCCGGGCATGTCGACGCGCTGGCCTCGGATTATCACTACCCGTCGCTGGCCGGCGCGGCGTTCCGGCTGGTCGAGACCGGCACGCTCGACCTGGCCGGTGCGTGGCGGCTGGTGTCGGCCGGGCCCGCAAGGGTTCTCGGGCTGGTGGACCGGGGCGCGTTGCACCCCGGCCTGCGCGCCGATCTCGTGGTGGTGGACCCCGACGCGCGCCGCGTGGTCGCCACCCTCGCCGAAGGGCGCGTCAGCTACATGACTGGGGCGGCGGCGGCGCGATTCATCGGCTGACCGCCGGTCAGCCCTCGATAATGCGGGCGACCATCTCGCCGGTGTCGCGGCTGAGGCCGGCAGTGGCGCGGATGCGCTCCAGCTCCGCCTTGATCAGCGACTGGCGCTGCGCGTCATAGCGCCGCCACGTCTCGAACGCGGTGCACATCCGCGCCGTGGTCTGCGGGTTGAGCGGATCGAGCGCGATCAGCCAGTCGGCCAGCAGCCGGTACCCCTTGCCCGAGGCATGGTGGAACCCCGCCGGCGACATCGTCAGCGCCCCGAGTGTGGCGCGGAAGCGGTTGGGGTTGCGGATGGTGAAATCCGGGTGCTCCGTCAGTCGAGCGGCGACATCCGCGGTCTCCGACGGTGCCGCATGCAGGATCTGCAGGCTGAACCACTTGTCGACCACCAGCCGGTCGTGCCGCCACTGGTCGTAGAAGGCGCGTGTCGCCGCGTCGCCGCGGCCCGATTGCAGCAGGCACGCAAACGCCGCGAGTTGCTGCGTCATGTTGCCGGCGGCGTCGAATTGCGCCTGCGCCTGCGCGCCGCCATCGCGCCGGGTGAGGATCGCGAGCGCCGCGTTGGCCAGCGACCGCGCGCCCACCTGGTCGGGATCGGGCCGGTAGGGCGCGCTGACCTGATGCTCGGCGTAAAGCGCGCGCGCGGTGTCTTCGAGTGCGGCGGCGCGGGTGTCGCGCAGACGTTCCAGCGCCGCCCAGATAGCCTGCGGATCAGGGGTGTCGCCGGCCTCGTACAGCGATTGCGCCAGATCGTCTTCGGACGGCAGACCGAGCGCCAATGCGCGGAAGGCCGGATCGAGGCCCGCGTCGCGCGCCATCGTCCGCACCGCATCGAGATAGGCGGGATCGGGATCGGCACCATGCCGGATCATCGCCAGCAGGCCATTGCGCGCAAGCGCGCGCCCGGCCTCCCACTTGCTGAAGGGGTCGGTGTCATGCGCCAGCAGGAAGGCGCGTTCGGCATTTGTCGTCTCGCGATCGACGATCACCGGCGCCGAGAAATCGCGCAGGATCGAGGGGACGGGTTTCGCCGACAGGCCGTCGAAGCTGACGCTTTGGCGCTGTTCGGTCATCTCGATCAGCTGCGTCGGCCGCACCTCGTCGCCGTTCGGCCCCAGCAGCCCCACGGCGATCGGGATCACGCGCGGGTTCTTGGCGTCCTGCCCCGGCGTGGGTGGGGTCGATTGCTCGAACTGCAGGGTGTAAGTGCCGTCCGCGTAATCCTCAGAGACGTGCAGGCGCGGCGTTCCGGCCTCTTCATACCAGCGCTTGAACTGCGCAAGGTCGCGGCCCGTGGCATCCTCGAACACGCGCAACCAGTCCTCGATCGTGCAGGCCTGCCCGTCATGGCGGTCGAAATAGAGATCCAGCGCGCGGTAATAGGCATCGTCGCCGACCAGCCGCTTGAGCATGCCGATCACCTCGGCGCCCTTTTCGTAGACCGTCGCGGTGTAGAAATTGTTGATCTCGACAAAGCTTTCGGGACGGACGGGATGCGCCAGCGGGCCGTTATCCTCGCGGAACTGGCGCGCACGGAGCGCGATCACGTCGCCGATCCGCTTGACCGGCGCAGAGCGCATGTCGGCGGTGAACTGGCTGTCGCGGTAGACGGTCAGGCCCTCCTTCAGGCACAGCTGGAACCAGTCGCGGCAGGTGATGCGGTTGCCGGTCCAGTTGTGGAAATATTCATGCGCGATGATCGCCTCGACGCGCTCGAAATTGGCATCGGTGCTGGTTTCGGGGCTGGCCAGAACGCAGGACGAATTGAAGATGTTCAGCCCCTTGTTCTCCATCGCGCCCATGTTGAAATCGTCGACCGCGACAATGTTGAAGAGGTCGAGGTCGTATTCGCGCCCGTAGACATCCTCGTCCCATTTCATCGACTTTTTCAGCGCCTCCATGCCGAAGGCGCACTTGTCCTCGTCACCCGGGCGCACCCAGATGTTGAGCGCGACCTCGCGCCCCGACCGGGTGGTGAAGCTGCCCGTGTGGGCCACCAGATCGCCCGCCACCAGCGCGAACAGGTAGGACGGCTTCGGCCACGGGTCGTGCCATTCGGCCCAGCCGTCGCCTTGTGCCACGGGGTTGCCGTTGGACAGCATCACCGGCTGCTCGCCCTCGATCCGGACGGTGAACACGGCCATCACGTCGGGGCGGTCGGGATAGTAGGTGATCTTGCGAAAGCCCTCGGCCTCGCATTGCGTGCAATACATGCCGTTCGACATGTAGAGCCCTTCGAGGGCGGTGTTGCCCATGGGGTCGATCTCGACCTCGGCCTCGAAGGTGAAGGGCGCGTCGGGCACCTCGGCGCGCAGGCCTTCGGGGGTGATCTCGGGCCGGATCTCCTGCCCGTTGATCGTTGCGCCGATGAGGCGCAGCCCCTCGCCATGCAGGAAGAACTCGCGCGACGTGGTGTCGGGATTGGGGCGGAACGCGATCCGGCTGAGCACGCGGGTCTTTTCCGGCGCCAGGCGAAAGGTCAGATGCACATCGTCCACGAGAAAGGCTGGCGGTGTGTAATCCGCGAGATATATGGTTTGCGGCGCGGCGTCTTTCATCGCGGAAGTCTCCGGGTTCTGGGAAGTTCAGGTGCTCCGAACGGTAGGGCGATGCGCGCGCCGCTTCAACGTGGAATGCGCGCGCTTGAGAGGAGAGGCATGACGGGCACGGTCATTTGCTGGTTCAAGCGGGACCTGCGGATCGCGGATCATCCCGCGCTGGAACGGGCAGCAAGGCTTGGCCCGGTGATGCCGCTTTATATCATCGAGCCGGATCTCTGGGCGCAGCCCGACGCGGCGGGCCGGCATTACGCGTTCCTGTGCGAGACGCTGGAAAGTCTGCGGGCGGATCTGGCGGGGATGGGCCTGCCGCTGGTGATCCGCACCGGCGACGCGGTGACGTTGCTTGAGGATCTGCGCAACCGGCACGGCGTGACGCACCTGGTCAGCCACGAGGAAACCGGCAACGGCGCGAGCTTCGCGCGCGACAGGCGGGTGGCCGACTGGGCGCGGGGCCAAGGGGTGACGTGGCACGAACTTCCGCAATGCGGCGTGATGCGGCGTCTGGACAATCGCGACCGTTGGCAATCGGCGCGCGACGGTTTCATGCGCGCCCCCCTCGTGCCGCCGCCAGCCGAGGCGCGCGCAGTGGCGGGCGTGACCGGCGATGCGCCCCCGGCACCCGAGGCGCTTGGCCTCGACGATCCCTGCCCCGGTCGGCAGCGGGGCGGACGGCGGGCGGCGACACGCGCGCTCGACAGTTTCCTCAGCACCCGCGGTGAGACCTACACCCGGGCCATGTCCTCGCCGCTGACCGGTGCGCGGGCCTGTTCGCGGATCTCGCCGCATCTGGCCTTCGGCACGCTTTCGGTGCGCGAGGCGGTGCAGGCCGGGCGTGCGGCGCCGACGGGGCGCGGCGCGGATTGGGCGCGCGCGATGCGATCCTTTCAGGCGCGGCTGGCGTGGCGCGACCATTTCATGCAGAAGCTCGAGGACGAACCGGCGATCGAACATCGCTGCCTGCATCCCGCCTACGAGGATCTGCGCCCGTCAGATCCCGACCCCGCACGGCTTGCAGCATGGGCGCGGGGCGAGACCGGGCTGCCGTTCGTCGATGCGTGCATGCGGTCGCTGATCGCCACCGGCTGGCTGAATTTCCGGATGCGGTCGATGCTGATGGCGGTGGCGTCCTATCACTTGTGGCTCGACTGGCGGGCGACGGGCCCGGTGCTGGCGCGGTATTTCACCGATTACGAGCCCGGCATCCACTGGTCGCAGACCCAGATGCAGTCAGGGACAACCGGCATGAACACGATCCGCATCTACAACCCCGTCAAGCAGGGGCTGGACCAGGACCCGACGGGCGCATTCACCCGCCAATGGGTGCCGGAACTGGCGCAGGTGCCCGATGCGCATCTGCAAGAGCCGTGGGGCTGGGACGGCGCGGGCGCGGTCCTGGGCCGCGATTACCCGGCGCCGATCGTCGATCCGGTGGCGGCGGCGAAGGCGGCCAAGGACGCCGTTTACGCCCGGCGCCGCGCGCATCGCGGCGATGCGGATACCGAAGCCATCGTGCAGAAGCATGCCAGCCGCAAGCGCCCGCCGGTGAAGCCGCGCAAATCAAGCAAGAACACGGCACAGCTGCGTTTCGATCTGTAATGGCGCGGGCCCGCAAGAAAGGTGACCTGCCGGTCAAGACCTGCGCCACCTGCGGACGGCCCATGCAGTGGCGGCGCAAATGGGCGCGCGTCTGGGACGAGGTGCGCTATTGCAGCGACCGCTGCCGCGGCCATCGCGGCAAGGGTGTGGACGGCCCGACCCCACCCGACCGGGATGCGAATGGCCATTAGCAGGATCGAACCGCCCACTGCTGAAAACTACGTCGCAGATATTTGCAAAAGGTGGATTTTGGCGGCGAAGATCCCCAGATCCGTCGGCAATCTTGATAATCTTTGAATTGAATGTTTCATATCAGGGGAAGAAGAACGGAGCATGAGCATGAAACGCCCGGTCATCGGCATCATCGGGAACCGGCACACCATCAACGATCGCTACCCCGCGCATGCGGGCGGGCAGATCAACGTCTCGGCGGCCGCCGACGTGGCGGGCTGCCTGCCGCTGATCATCCCCGCCGATCCGCGCTATGTCAGCGTGGCCGAGCTGATGGAGGTCTGCGACGGCTTCATGCTGACCGGCGGGCGGCCCAACGTGCATCCCGAGGAATACGGGCAGGCCCCGACAGAGGCGCATGGCGCCTTCGACCGGGCGCGCGACGCCATCACCCTGCCGCTGGTGCGCGCGTGTCTCGACCGCGGCCAGCCCTTTCTGGCGATCTGCCGCGGCTTCCAGGAGGTGAACGTCGCCATGGGCGGCTCGCTGCATCCCGAGATCCGCGACCTTCCGGGGCGCGACAATCACCGCATGCCGCCCGAGGGCACCATGGAAGAACAGTTCGCGCCGCGACACACCGTGCGCTTCACGCCGGGCGGCGTGTTCCACCGGCTGATGGGCGCCGCGTCGGTGATGACCAACAGCCTGCACGGGCAGGGCGTGGTCGATCCCGGGCGGCGCATCGTGATCGATGGCTGGGCGCAGGACGGCACCCCCGAGGCGCTTTACATCCAGGGCGCGCCGGGCTTCTGCCTCGGCGTGCAGTGGCACCCCGAATTCAACGCCGCCAACGATCCGGTCAGCCAGCCGCTTTTCACCGCGTTCGGCGATGCCGTCCGGGCCTGGGCGCGCACCGGGGCCGCGGTGCCGCTCGATGCCGCGGCCCTGCCGCAGGACGATCTGATCGCCTGATACCGTGGCAATCACCGGGGGCAATCCCGACGAATCGCCGTCCGCAAAGCGTGATTCTCCTCGGGCCAACCGCCCGGCGTAACCAAAAAGGCGAGTGCATTCTCAAGCCGCGCAACCCTTGGCTGCATTCGTGATGTGCACGCCACAGGCATTGACTGCAAATGGTCGCGATCAGGGTAAATCCTTAAATTTCTATTAAAAATCCACTGCTCCGCATTACTCCGCGTAAGGGGGGAGAGGGCGTGTCAATTTGTCGCTGTCCCGACCGCCCGCAGCATTCAAGGAGTATGATTATGGCGTTCAACCGCATCTCTACCATCCTGCAATCCACGACCGTTCTCGTCGCTGCCACCTTCGGTACCAGCGCCCTGGCCCAATCGACCGCGAACCTGATCTTCGCGGTGGACGAGTCGGGGTCCATGGCGGGCGAGCAGACGTTCCTGGGTAATTTCGCGTCCGATATCGACACGGCCCTGAGCGGGGCAGGGTTTTCGACCGTGAATTTCGGGCTGACCGGCTTCGGTGGCGGCGGCACCGGCAATCTCGGCCGGTCATTCGACATCGGTGGCGCCCTGTTCGGCAACGCCGCGGACTTTTCTACGGCAACCACCAACCTCGTGACCAGCGGCGGGTTCGAGGACGGCTATTCCGCCATCGATTTCATCCTCGGCACCTACCCCAGCACCGCGGGCACCAGCACCACCCTGATCCTCGTGACCGACGAAGATCGCGATGACGGCAACGCCGCTCTGACCTTCGGCAGCATCTCGAGCGAGCTCAACGCACGCGGCATCAACCTGATTTCCGTCATCAACGCCGATTTCCAGGATGCTGACGGAAACCCCGCCATCGCGACCGATGGCAGCACGGCCTTCATCCAGGATGGCACGGGGTTCACCACGGCCGCTTACGACCCGGCCACAGGCGTTGTCAGTGCCGCCGGGGCGACCGAGGCGGATTACATCGAGCTCGCCTTCTCGACACCCAATGGCTGCGCCGCCTCGCTCAACGATCTGCGCGCCGGCGGCGACGCCGCCACGGCGTTTTCGGAAGTGCTGCTGCAATGTCTGACGACGGCAGCCACCGGTGGCGGCGGTCTGATCATTCCGCTCAACCAGTACCGCGACAGCACCACCGTCGTGATGGAGAACCACCGCGCGCAGGTGCGGCGTCTTGCCTTCGGGCCCGGCGCGCTTTTGAACCCCGAAGAGGACATGGCGACGCAGAATGCGCAGGTCGTCGACGACATGTTCAGCATGGACGGGCTGCGCGGCTATGCCATGGTCACCGGATATAGCGGCGACTACGACGCGTACCAAGACAATGTCGGGCTGGATTACGACGGCTACGGCATCATCGTGGGCGCCGATCACACCCAGGCCATCGCCAGCGGCATCGTCCGTTTCGGGGCGTCGGTGGGCTATGGCGAACTTGACGCGGATCTCAAGGAAACGCGCTCGTCGCTCGACACCGACTCGACCACGTTGCAGCTTTACGCGGCCTATGCGCGCCCCGACGGGTTCTACACGCAAGGCAACCTGCAATATGCGTGGCACGAGTTCGACAACCGCCGCGTCGCGGGGGGGTCGACCTTCGTCGGCACGCCCGACGGCGAATCCTACAGCGCCGAAGTCGAGGTCGGCTACCGCCTCGATCCGATGCCGCTGAGCAAGGATCCGGCCAGGCTCGCGGCACTGCACGTGACCCCCTTCGCGGCACTGGGTTACGAGAACCACGATGTCGACGGCTACACCGAAAGCAATGGTGGCGTGACGGTCGCAAGCTTCGACGAGGATACCGCCTACGGGCGCCTCGGCCTGCGCGCAATGATCGAGCAGTTCCAGCAGGGCAACCGCTACTACGGCGCGATCGAGATCGCCGGGACCGGCAACTTCAGCGGCACCAGCCAAGAGGTTCCGATCAATGACGGGGCGGTGCTGGCGCCGATCTCGTCGCGCGATGACCTGCGCCTCGATATCCGGCTGGAGGCCGGCGCGGACCTGAACGAGAACAGCGCGATCTTCATCTATCTCGATGGCGGTTTCGCCGACAACTCCGAGCAATACGCGGCTACCGCAGGGCTCCGGCTGAACTTCTGAGCCAAGGCTCTGGGGGCCCGCGGCCTGCGCATCAGACCGTGCCGCGCATCATCACGATGCGCGGCACATGAATTTCTGGCACCGTGGTGGCATGTCTGGAAGGGGACGTGCCGACCAAAGGCGTGTTGCCTCTCTGCAATCCGGCGTTACTGTGGCACTCAAATCGATCTGCCACCGCCGACGCGAAGGACCATGCCCCGATGCTCAAATGGATCGACATGCCGCCGGTCTGGCTGGCGGGGTTCCTCGTGCTTGCCTGGGTTCAGGCCGTCCATTACCCGATGGGGCTTGATTTCGGCGCGGTCTGGGCGGATCTTCTGGGCGGGCTGCTGGTGGGCGGCGGGCTGGTGTTGATCGTGATGGCCGCGATGGAGTTTCGCCGCTACCGCACCAGCATCGTGCCGCACGAGACCCCCGAACGGCTGATCCAGACCGGCATCTTCCGCCGCAGCCGCAACCCGATCTACCTTGGCGACGCGCTGATCCTCGCGGGGCTGATCCTGCGATGGGACGCGGTGCTGGCGCTGGCGCTGGTGCCGGTCTTCGTCTGGATCATCGAGACCCGCTTCATCATCCCCGAAGAGAACCGCATGCGCCGCAAGTTCCGCATGGAATTTGCGCGGTATTGTGAAAAGACCCGGCGATGGATATGACGTCGCAACAATCTTGCTGGTGTCACACGGGCGATAGTGTGAAATAACGCCGCAAAGACCATCAAACCGGCCTCCGCACGACCGGAGCCCAGAGAAACCTGACCTGCCAGAGGGGGAGACCGCATTGAAGATCGGAACGCCAAAGGAAGTCCGCGAGGGCGAGAACAGGGTGGCCATGACCCCCGACTCGGCCCGGCAACTGCAGAAGCTGGGCTATGACTGCGCCGTCGAGACCGGCGCCGGCAGTGCCTCCGGGTTCACCGATGCCGCCTACGAGGAGGCCGGCGTCGAGGTGATCAAGACCGCGGCGCAGCTTTACAAGGCCGCCGATATCGTCGCCAAGGTACGCCCGCCCACCGACACGGAGGCCAAGCGCCTGCGCAAGGATCAGATCCTGATCTCTTTCTTCTGGCCCGCCCAGAACGAGGACCAGATGAAGTCGATCGCCGAAAAGGGCGCGTCGGTCCTCGCGATGGACATGGTGCCGCGGATCAGCCGCGCCCAGAAGATGGACGCGCTGTCGTCGATGGCCAATATCGCGGGCTACCGCGCGGTGATCGAGGCGGGCAACAATTTCGGACGCTTCTTCACCGGGCAGATCACCGCCGCCGGCAAGGTGCCGCCCGCCAAGGTGCTGGTCGTGGGCGCCGGCGTGGCCGGGCTTGCCGCGATCGGCACCTCGACCTCGCTTGGCGCGATCACCTACGCCTTCGACGTGCGCCCCGAAGTGGCCGAGCAGGTCGAGAGCATGGGCGCGGAATTCGTCTATCTCGATTTCGAGGAGGAACAGACCGACGGCGCCAAGACCGGCGGCTATGCCGCGCCGTCGAGCCCCGAGTTCCGCGAGGCGCAGCTTGCCAAGTTCCGCGAGCTGGCGCCCGAGGTCGATATCGTCATCACCACCGCGCTGATCCCCAACCGCGAGGCGCCCGAGCTTTGGACCGAGGACATGGTCAAGGCGATGAAGCCGGGCTCGGTGATCATCGATCTGGCCGCGGAAAAGGGCGGCAACTGCAAGCTGACCGTGATGGACGAGAAGGTGGTCACCGATAACGGCGTGACGATCATCGGCTATACGGATTTCCCCAGCCGCATGGCGACGCAGGCCTCGACGCTTTACGCCACGAACATCCGCCACCTGATGGCCGATCTGACGCCGGAAAAGGACGGCGTGGTGAACCAGAACATGGAGGACGACGTGATCCGCGGCGTCACCGTGACACACGCGGGCGAGGTGACTTTCCCGCCGCCGGCCCCCAAGGTCAACGCCATCGCGGCGCAGAAGCCCAAGGAAAAGGCCAAGGAGCTGACACCCGAGGAAAAACGCGCCAAGGAGATTGCCGCGTTCAAGGCGCAGACCAAGCAGCAGGTGACCCTGCTGGCCGTAGGCGCGGCGCTGGTGCTGTCGGTGGGCCTCGTGGCCCCGGCCAGCTTCATGCAGCATTTCATCGTGTTCATCCTGGCGGTCTTCGTCGGCTTCCAGGTGATCTGGGGCGTGGCGCACAGCCTGCATACGCCGCTGATGGCGATCACCAACGCGATCTCGTCGATCATCATCCTCGGCGCGCTGATGCAGATCGGCTCCGGCTCGACGCTGATCACGGTCCTCGCCGCGCTGTCGGTGTTCATGGCCGGCATCAACATTTTCGGCGGTTTCCTCGTCACCCGGCGCATGCTCGCCATGTTCCAGAAATCATAAGGAGATAGAGGATAATGGATTTCGGTTTCACGATTGCGGCCTATGCGGTCGCGGCGGTTCTTTTCATCCTCAGCCTTGGCGGTCTGAGCGGCCAGGAAAGCGCCAAGCGCGCCATCTGGTACGGCATCGTCGGCATGGGCATCGCGATCCTCGCGACCTGGTTCGGCCCGGGCGCGGGCCTCTGGCCGCTGTCGCTGGTTCTGATCCTGGCCGGCGGGCTGGTGGGCTGGCAACTGGCCACCCGGGTGCAGATGACGCAGATGCCCGAACTGGTCGCGGTGATGCACAGCCTCGTCGGGCTGGCCGCGGTCTTTGTCGGGCTCAACGCGCATATGGAAATGGTGCGCGTCGCCGAGATCTTCGCGCAGGCCGGTCTGGTATTCCCGCAGCCCGAGGTGACCTCGCCCGAGGCGGCGGTGCTGAAGGATGCGTTCTCGGGCTTTGCCGCGATCGTCGCCAAGAAGACGTCGGTCGAGATCACCATCCTGAAGGTCGAGCTGATGCTGGGCATCTGGATCGGCGCGGTGACCTTCACCGGCTCGATCATCGCTTACGGCAAGCTGGCGGGCAAGGTCGACAGCGCGGCCAAGAAGCTGCCCGGCGGGCATGTCCTGAACGCCACCGCGGCAGGTCTGTCGCTGATCCTCGCGGCGATCTACCTGGGCGGTGCCGGGGTCTGGGCGCTGCTGGTGCTGACCGTGCTGGCGCTGTTCATCGGCTATCACCTGATCATGGGGATCGGCGGCGCCGACATGCCCGTGGTGGTCTCGATGCTCAACAGCTATTCGGGCTGGGCCGCCGCCGCGATCGGCTTTTCGCTGAGCAATGACCTGCTGATCGTGGTGGGTGCGCTTGTCGGCGCGTCGGGTGCGATCCTGAGCTACATCATGTGCAAGGCGATGAACCGGCAATTCGTCAGCGTGATCCTGGGCGGCTTCGGCGGCCCGCAGGGCCCGGCCGCCGAGATGGAGGGCGAGCAGGTCGCCATCGACGTCGATGGCGTGGCCAACGCCCTCAACGAGGCCGACAGCGTGATCATCGTGCCGGGCTACGGCATGGCGGTGGCGCAGGCGCAGCAATCGGTGTCGGAACTGACGCAGAAACTGCGCGCCAAGGGCAAGAACGTGCGCTTTGCCATCCACCCTGTGGCGGGCCGTCTGCCGGGGCACATGAACGTGCTGCTGGCCGAGGCGAAGGTGCCTTATGACATCGTGCTGGAGATGGACGAGATCAACGAGGACTTCCCCGACACGGACGTGGTGATCGTCATCGGCTCGAACGACATCGTCAACCCGGCGGCCCAAGACGACCCCAACAGCCCGATCGCCGGCATGCCGGTGCTGGAGGTCTGGAAGGCGAAGCAGGTCTTCGTCTGCAAGCGCGGCCAGGGCACCGGCTATTCCGGCATCGAGAACCCGCTGTTCTTCAAGGAGAACACGCGGATGTTCTACGGCGACGCCAAGGCCAGCATCTCGGGGCTGCTGCCGAAGATCGAGTGACCCCGCGGACAGTCGGGACAGGGGGGCGTGCCGAACCGGCGCGCCCCTTTTTCATGGGGCACCTCCCTTGGCGGATGCACGATCCGGGGTATGTCGAGGAAGGTGACGCCCAAAGCCTGTGCAGGATGCCCGCCCTCGTTCTTGCTCGTTCTTGCAACCATCAGCCGGGACGGAATAGCGGTTTTCCTTGCGCGCGGGGCACGCTAACGAAGCGCTGACAGCAGGAGAGTGCCGCATGCCGCAGATCGAGGATCATCCGCTTCGCTACGAGCTGGCCAACGAGCTGCACGCGCGGCCCTTCCCGACGCTGGAGGCCCCGTGCACGGCGGTGTTCCTGGCGATCAAGGCGCCGCATGACGCCGCCAAGCGCGACCGCGCGGCGGATCTCGCGCATCTCACGGCGCTTCTGGACCGCTACGGTGCGCCGCATCCGCAGCCCGGCGCCACGCATTATTCCGGCCAGATCGGCAAGCACATGCTGAAATGGGAAAGCCATACCGAGATGGTCACCTACACCGTGTTCCGGGACGCGGTGAGCGAGCGCCCTTTCGATCCCGCCGATTTCGAGGTCTTCCCCGCCGACTGGCTGGCGCAGGCGCCGGGCCAGCGGATCACGTCGGCGCTGATCCGGGTGGTCCCGTGGGAAAGTCTCGAGAACACATGCGCCGATATCGAGCACTGGTTCGTCTCGGAAAGCGTGGCGGTGGCGCGCGTGCTCGACGATGCCGCGGTGATGGCCGGCGATTTCCGCGTCGATCCGGCCGGGCACCTGCGGTTCTCGCTGCATGTCGCGCCGAGCACCGGCAAGCGCCGCGTCGGGCGCGTCGTGCAGCGGATCTGCGAGATCGAGACCTACAAGGCGATGTCGATGCTGGGCTTCGCCAGGGTCCGCAAGATGGCGCGCATGATGGGCGAGACCGACGGCCACCTGAGCCGCCTGATCGACGACATGACCGCCGGCACGCAGCCCGCCGACGAGACCCTGCAAAGCCTGCTGCGCGTCTCGGCCGAGCTCGAATCGCTGGTCGCGCAATCCGCGTTCCGCTTCGGTGCGACCGCCGCCTACGAGCAGATCGTGCATCAGCGTATCGGCGTGCTCCGCGAGGAGCGCTTCGAGGGCCGGCAGACCTTCTCCGAGTTCATGATGCGCCGCTACGATCCGGCGATGCGCACGGTACGCGCCACCAAGGACCGGCTGGGCACGATGGCCGACCGCGCGATGCGGGCCGGCGAATTGCTGCGCACCCGCGTCGACGTGGAACGCAGCGCGCAGAACCAGACATTGCTGGAAAGCATGGACCGGCGCGCCGATCTGCAATTGCGCCTGCAGCGCACGGTCGAGGGGCTGTCGGTGGTGGCGATCAGCTATTACGCGGTGTCGCTGTCGGGCTACCTGCTTTATCCGCTGACCGAGGTTCTGGGCGTGAGCAAGGGCATGGTGACCGCCGCGGTCACGCTGCCTGTCGTGGCGCTGGTCTGGTGGATGGTGCAGCGGATCCGCAACAAGATCCACTGACCGGGCCCGGTCCGCCGGACGGACGCCGCGATACTTGGGCGCGCCCCTCTGGCCATTGCGCCGCACCTGCTATATCTGTGCCACCCTGCAATACCCCGGAAGGACGAAGAGCCATGTCCGAAACGACCCCGTTCGAGACCCCCGGCCCGGTCGAGGCCGATCTCGGCCACGCCATCGCACCCACCGAGGAGATCATCGCCGAGGCCCGCGCGGGCCGCATGTTCATCCTCGTGGACCACGAGGATCGCGAGAACGAGGGCGACCTCGTGATCGCCGCGGAATTCGCCACCCCCGAGGCGGTGAACTTCATGGCGATGCATGGCCGCGGGCTGATCTGCCTGCCGATGACCGCCGAGCGTATCGACCGGCTTGGCCTGCCGATGATGGCGGTCAACAACGCGTCGCGGCAGGAAACGGCGTTCACCGTCTCGATCGAGGCGCGCGAGGGTGTCACGACCGGCATTTCCGCCGCCGACCGCGCGCACACCATCGCCACCGCCATCAACGAGCAGAACACCCAGATCGCGCTTGCCACGCCCGGCCATGTCTTTCCGCTGCGCGCCCGGCGCGGCGGCGTCATGGTGCGCGCCGGCCATACCGAGGCCGCGGTCGATATCGCGCGCCTGGCGGGGCTGAACCCCTCGGGCGTGATCTGCGAGATCATGAAGGACGATGGCAGCATGGCGCGTCTGCCCGACCTGATCGACTTCGCCGAGGCGCACGGGCTGAAGATCGGCACGATCTCGGACCTGATCGCCTATCGCCACAAGCACGACAACCTGATCACCGAGACCCGGTCCGAGCAGGTGACCGCCAGCCGTGGCGGCGCGTGGGACATGCGCATCTTCGCCGACCAGATCACCGGCACCGAACACGTGGTGCTGACCAAGGGCGATGTCACCGACGGGCGCCCGCTGCTGGTGCGCAGCCACGCGCTCAACGTGCTCGAGGACGTGCTGGGGATCGGCGTGACGCGGTCCGAGACCGGGCCCACCGGCAAGCTGCCCCGCGCCATGGAGATCATCGCGCGCGAGGGGCGCGGGGCGGTGTTCCTCTACCGGCAGCCGCGCCCCACCCTGTCCAGCGAGATGGAGGAGGACGACGCACCGCGCACCGTCAAGCATACCGGCCTTGGCGCGCAGATCATGTCCACCATGGGCATCCGCGATCTGATCCTGCTGACCGACAATCCCAATACACGCTACCTGGGGCTGGATGCCTACGGCATCACCATCACCGGCACCCGCCCGCTGACCGAGGACTGACATCATGGCCGAGCACGAATACACCCTGCCCCGCCCCGAATTCGACGATCCGGTGAAGATCCTGATCGTGGTGGCGCCGTTCTATCGCGATATCGCCGATGCGCTGATCGACGGGGCCCGCGCCGAGATCGAAGCGGCGGGCGCATCGTTCGAGACCGTCGAGGTGCCCGGCTCGCTCGAGATCCCCACCGCCATCGGCATCGCCGGGCGGATGGCGGATTTCGACGGCTACGTGGCGCTTGGCTGTGTCATCCGGGGCGAGACCACGCATTACGAGACGGTGTGCAACGACAGCGCGCGCGGGCTGACCCTGCTGGGGCTGCAGGGAATGTGCATCGGCAACGGCATCCTGACGGTCGAGAACCGCGGCCAGGCCGAGGCGCGCGCCGATCCCGCCCGCATGAACAAGGGCGCGGGCGCAGCCGCCGCCGCCTTGCATCTCATCGCGCTCGCCCGTAAGTGGGGCGGCCCGCGCAAAGGCGTGGGGTTCAAGCCCGCCAGCGAGGAAACTCGCCTTGCGGGAGATGCAGGGGACGATCGACGCGCATGACGACCACCGACCAGCCCGTTTCGGGCACGCGCCGACACCAGATGAAATCCGTCGCCCGGCTTTACGCCGTCCAGGCACTTTTCCAGATGGAGCATTCGCAGCAAAGCTCTGACGCAGTGCTGAGCGAGTTTCTCGAACACCGTTTCGGCGCCGAGGTCGAGGACGGCATCGACATGGCCGAGGGCGACGCGGATCTCTTTCGCAAGCTGGTCGAGGATGCGCAGAACTGGCAGGCCAGGATCGATCAGACCACCGACCGCGCGCTGGTCGCCAAATGGCCGATTGCGCGGATCGACCCGACGCTGCGGGCGCTGTTCCGCGCCGCCGGGGCCGAGATGATGCAATCGGACACGCCGCCGCGCGTGGTGATCATGGAATTTGTCGACGTCGCCAAAGCCTTTTACCCCGAGGGCCGCGAATCGAAATTCGTAAATGCCGTGCTCGATCACATGGCGCGGCAGGCGCGGCCCGAGGCATTCTGAGCCCTCAGCGCAGCCGCAGCACCGGCGCGCGCCCTAGCGGGATCGGCCCCAGCCGCACGCGCCCGCCCGAAAAGGTCAACGGGATGTCCAGCGTCTCGCGGTTGCCGTTCATCCGCGCCAACAGGCCTAGGCTGTTCTCGACCGTCGAGGCAAGGCTCTCGGGCAGCGCGCCGGCGGCCTGCGCCACGGCGATCATGTCACGCCAGTTGCGCGCTTTCAGCGTGATCTCGCCCTCGGGCCGGCCCTCGGGCGGCACCTCGACCGCGCCCGCCGCCTGCAGGTGCAGCTGCCCCCACAGACCGTCGACCAGATCCACCTCGATCCGGGTGGGCTGCGGACGCGCGACCTCGATCGCCGAGCGGTTCCAGACCTTGTCGAAGGTGACGGTCAGATCGGCCTCGAGCCCCGAGATCTGCGCCGGCAGACGGCCCTCGGGATCCAGCCGGTCGCGCCATGGCGGCGCAAGGTTCAGCCCCTCGGCCGACAGCCCCAGCCGGTAGCTGGTGCCCTGCTGCCGCGCGCCGGCCAGCGTCAGCGAGGTCAGCGCGGTGGTGTCGCCTGCGCGCGCCTCCGGGGTGACCTGCAGGAATTCGGCGGTCAGCGTCAGGTTTTCCGGGGCGAGGTCGGTGCTCGGCGCGATGCGCAGGCTGGCGCGCATGTCGCGCGTCTCGACGCGGTATTTCTGCTGCGGTGTCGCGACAAGCTGCTCGTCCGGCCAGACGGCGATCACGTGGTTGGGCCGGTAGCTGAGCGCGTTGATCTGGAAATACGGCGCCTCCCATGCCAGCCCGGTGGCGGGATCGGCCAGCACCAGGTCGCTGAACCCGGTATCGAAGCGGTTGGGAAAACCGCGCACGCGGATCTCCGAGGCCTCGGCGACCCAGCCCTCTGCGCGGCGCGCCTCGAACCAGTCGGCATAGCCGCGCATCAGCGCGCGCTGCCCGATCCACCAATAGGCCGACCAGCCAAGCGCCGCGATCACGATGACGGCCAGCAAGATTCTCATGGCGCGCGCCCTTTCCTGCGATCCGGCACCTGTCTATAGCGGGTCACGGATCAGGAACAGGGGAAATGCGGATGTGGGTGTTCGGCTATGGATCGTTGGTATGGAACCCGGGCTTCGACGTGGCCGAACGGGCGATCGCCCGCCTGCCCGGCTATCACCGCAGCTTCTGCATGCGCAGCATCCACCACCGCGGCACCGAGGACACGCCCGGCCTCGTGCTGGCGCTTGACGCGACGCCGGGCGCGCAATGCCACGGGCTGGCCCTGCGCGCACATGACAGCGACGCCGACGACGTGCTGGCCTACCTGCGCGAACGCGAACTGGTCTCGGCGGCCTATCTCGAAACCCGGCTCGACGTGGATCTCGAGGATGGCCGCCGCATCGAGGCGCTGACCTATGTCGTCGACGCCGATCACGCGCAATATTGCGGCGGGCTCGACCTCGAGACGCAGGCGCGGATCATCGCGCGCGCGCATGGCGGCAAGGGCCCCAATTCCGAATATCTCTACAACACCACCGCCCACCTCAAACAGCTTGGCATCACCGATTCCGATCTCGACTGGCTGGTCGACCGGGTGCGCGGGATGTGTGGATAAGTCCTTGGCTTGACACGGCAAGACGCGTAGGTTGCGCGTTACAATCACCGTGTCAGGAGCGTCCACATGGACAAGCCGGACCGCGAGGTCGAGCCGCAATTCTCTTACCCCCTCCGCCAGATCGTGCTGATGATCGTGGTGCTGGCGGCGACCGGGGCGGGCGCGTTCTTGGCGCTGCCGCGGGTGCTGCCGGTGTTCGAGGCCAATCCGTGGCTCAACGGGTTCATCTTCTGCGTGTTCGTCATCGGGGTGATCGCGACCTTCTGGCAGGTGTTCCAGCTGATCGGGTCGGCGCGCTGGATCGAAGGCTTCGCCGCGCAAATGCCGGGGCACGACCTGACGCGGCCACCCTCGATGCTGGCGCCGCTGGCGACGATGCTGCGCGCGCGCGGCAAGCGGATGCAGATCACCTCGATCTCGGCGCGCTCGATCCTCGACTCGGTGGCGCAGCGCATCGACGAGGCGCGCGAGATCACCCGATACATCGTCAACCTGCTGATCTTCCTCGGGCTTCTGGGCACGTTCTATGGGCTGGCCACGACCGTGCCGGCGGTGGTCGACACCATCCGCAGCCTCGCCCCGCAGGAGGGCGAGCAAAGCATGGCGGTCTTCAACCGCCTGATGACCGGGCTGGAGGATCAACTGGGCGGCATGGGCGTGGCGTTCGCCTCGTCGCTTCTGGGGCTGGCCGGATCGCTGGTGGTCGGCCTGCTGGAACTGTTTGCAAGCCACGGGCAGAACCGCTTCTACCGCGAGCTGGAAGAATGGATGTCGACCATCACCCGCGTCGGGCTGTCGGAGGGCGACGGCGAGGGCGAAGAAGGCGGCGCGGGCGTGGTGGCGCATGTGCTCGACCACATGTCCGAACAGATGGACGCGCTGCACGACATGCTCGGCCAGTCGGAGACGAGCCGCGCGGTGGTCGACCAGAAACTGGGCGTGCTGGCGGATTCGATCGAGCGGCTGACCCACCGGATGAGCGATCAGAACCCGGTTCAGGTCGCGCTGATGCGGCTGGCCGAGGGGCAGGAGCGCCTGATCGAGACATTGGAGACCCGCGAAGCCCCCGCCAGTGAGGGTATCGACGCCGAAAGCCGCATGCGCCTGCGCTCGATCGACGTGCAGATGCTGCGCATCCTCGAGGAAATCAGCGCCGGGCGTCAGGAAACCATGACCGAATTGCGCACCGATCTCGCCGCCCTGACGCGGCTGCTGGGACAGGCCCGCGAGACCACGCCGACGCGCGGGCGCGCGCATCACGTGGACGCGGATCGCGACGCGGAGGGCTGAGCATGGCGCTGTCGCGACGCTCCGGCACCCGCTTCCAGGGCGCGATCTGGCCCGGCTTCGTGGATGCGATGACCGGGCTGTTGCTGGTGCTGATGTTCGTGCTGACCATCTTCATGGTGGTGCAGTTCGTGCTCAGCGAAGAGATCACCGGGCAGGAGACCGAGCTCGACGCGCTCTCGGCCGAGGTGGCGGCGCTGTCGCTGGCCCTCGGGCTGGAACAGGACCGCAGCGCCTCGCTGGAGGATCGCGTCGGCGCGCTGACCTCGACGCTCGGCGACGCGCGCCAAAGGCAAGAGCGGCAGGCACAGACGATCGAGACGCTGCGCGCGCGCAACGCCGATCAGGCCGCGGCGTTGCAGACCGCCGAAGACCGCATCGGTGACTTCGAGGACCGCGTGGCGGGTCTTCTGGCCGATCGCGCCGACGCGCGCGACCGCATCGCGCAGCTTGCCGACCAGCGCGCCGCCCTGCGCGACGAGCGCGCGGCATTGATGGACGAGAACGAACAGCTCGACCTTGCGCTGGCCGGGCTGCGCGACGAGATCGACGCGCAGGCCGAAGCCGCGCGCCTTGCCGCCGCCCGCCGCGAGGCGCTGGCAGCCCTTGTCGCCGATCTGCGGGCGCGCAACCTCGAAGCCACGCAGGCGCAGGAAGCCCTGGGCGACGAGCTCGCCGCGCTGGAAGACCGGCTGAGCGCGGAAGAAGAGGCCCGCCTGACGGAAGCCGCCGCGGCCGAGGCGCTGCGCGAGCGGCTGGAGGCGTCGCGCGCCGAACTCAGCGCGATGTCGCTGGCGCTCGAGGAACAGCGCCAGCGCGCCGAGGAGACGCTGACCCTGCTGGCCGCCTCGCGCGAGGCGCGCGCCGATCTCGACAGCCGGCTGGCGCAGGCGCTTCTGGACGCCGAGACCGCGCGCACCACCCGCGAGGCCGAGATCGCGCAGCTCGAAGACCGGCTGGCAGAAGTCCGCGACACCGCCCGGACCGAGGCGCGCGATGCCGACGCGGTGCGCGCCGATCTCATCCGGGCGCTCGCCGCGCAGCGCATGGCCGAGGCCGAGGCGAGCACCCAGATGACCCGCGCCGAGGAACGCGCGGCGCTGCTGTCGGAAGCCCGCGAAAGGCTGAGCGACGAACAGACGCGCGCCACCGAGGCGCAAAAGCGGCAGGCGCTCTTGTATTCGCAGGTGACCGCGCTGCGCAGCCAGTTGTCGCAGCTTCAGGCGCTGCTCGACGAGACCCGCGACAGCGAGTCAGAGGCCGAGTTGCGCGTCGAGGAGTTGGGCAGCGCGCTCAACACCGCGCTCGCGCGCGTCGCCGAAGAGGAACGAAAGCGACGCGAGGCCGAGGAAGAACGCGCCCGGCTGCTCGCGGAAAAGGCCAGGCGGCTCGAGGCCGAGAAGGAGGATCTCGAACGCTACCGGTCGGAATTCTTCGGCCGCATGCGCGACATCCTCGGCCAGCAGGAGGGAGTGCGCATCGTCGGCGACCGCTTCGTGTTCTCGTCCGAGGTGCTGTTCGACCCCGGCGAGGCGGACCTGTCGCAAGCCGGCCGCGCCGAGATCGCCAATGTGGCCGAGATCCTGCGCGGCGTGATCGACGAGATCCCCGAGGGCATCGACTGGGTCCTGCAGGTCGACGGGCATACCGACGACGTGCCGGTGATCGAAGGCGCGAGGTTCGCGGACAACTGGGAGCTCAGCCAGGCCCGCGCCCTGTCGGTGGTGCGCTACCTCGCTGGCGAGGTGGGCTTCCCCCCCGACCGGCTGTCTGCCAACGGCTATGGCCAGTACCAGCCGGTCAACCCCGCCGACACGCCCGCAGCGCGCGCCCAGAACCGTCGGATCGAGTTGAAGCTGACGACGCGGTAGGGCCGCGCCGCGGCGGATTGAAATGGTACGAAATCGGACTTTATCTGTACCACGTGTACGCAACCGAAGGGGGCCGAGGTGACGCAGCAAAGCTTTGACATCGTGGTTTCGGGCGGCGGCGTCGCCGGACTGACGGCAGCGGCGGCCTTTGGCGGGGCCGGATTTTCGGTGCTTTGCGTCGATCCCGCGGCCCCGGTGACGGCGCGCGACGACGAAGGGTCCGACCTGCGCACGACCGCGATGCTGCAACCCGCCCGCGACCTGCTCGATCGTATCGGCCTCTGGCCCCGTCTCGCACCGCACGCCGCCGAGTTGCAGGTCATGCGGATCGTCGATGCCGGCGGGCCGGAGCCGGAACCGCGCGTCACCCGCGATTTCGACGCCGCAGACATCTCGGACCAGCCCTTCGGATGGAACCTGCCCAACTGGCTGTTGCGCCGCGAGATAGTGACGCATCTCGAAAGCCTGCCGTCGGTCACCTTCCGCCCCGGTATCGGCACCACCAGCCTGCTGACGCGCGAGGCCGAGGCCCGCGTCGGGCTGTCGGATGGCACCCGCGCGCGCTGCCGCCTGGTGATCGCCGCCGACGGGCGCAATTCGCCCATTCGCGAGGCGGCGGGCATCGACGTCGCGACCACGCGCTACGGGCAAAAGGCGCTCGCCTTCGCGGTGACGCACGAGATCCCGCACCACAACGTCTCGACCGAGATCCACCGCTCCGGCGGGCCGTTCACGCTGGTGCCTCTGCCCGATCACGAGGGCCGGCCTTCTTCGGCCATCGTCTGGATGGAGGACGGGCCCGAGGCGGCGCGGCTGGCGGATCTGCCCGTCCCGCAATTCGAGGCGGAAATGACCAGCCGCTCCTGCGGTCTTTTCGGGCCACTGACGCTGGCCACGCGCTGCAGCCTCTGGCCGATCATCAGCCAGGTGGCGGATCGCATGGCCGGCGAACGCGTGGCGCTGGTGGCCGAGGCCGCGCATGTCCTGCCGCCCATCGGGGCGCAAGGCCTCAACATGTCGCTTGGCGACCTGCGCGTGCTGCTGGATCTGGCCGAGGCCGCGCCGGACACACTGGGCAGCCGCGACATGCTGGAGAGCTACCATCGCAAGCGCCACCTCGAGGTGCGCGCGCGGGTGACGGGCATTGATTTGCTGAACCGCGCCTCGCAACTGCACGCGCAACCCTTGCGCGATGCGCGCGCCATGGGGCTCACCGCGCTCTATTCGCTGGCGCCGGTGCGCCGCACGCTGATGCAACTTGGCCTCGGCGCGCGCGGCTGACGCTCAGCCGATCGGGCCGGGGCGGCGTTCCTCGGACAAGAGGACATTCGCCTCGACATCGCCCACGCCCGGCAGCGTCATGATGCGGCGGCGCAGCACGCGCTCGAAGTCGGGGATGTCGCGCGCCACCACCCGCAGCCGGTAGTCGTAGAGCCCGAGGATATGCTCGACGGTTTGCACCTCGGGAACCGCCGTGACCGCGCGCTCGAAATCCTCGAGGCTGACGCGGCCCTTGGTCGCGAGCTTCACGCCCAGAAATACGGTGACGCCAAAGCCCAGCTTCTCGTGGTCGAGGTCGAGGCGCCGGCCTTTGATCACCCCGGCCTCGTGCAGCTTGCGGATGCGTCGCCACGCGGCGGGCTGCGACAGGCCGAGGCGCCGCCCGATGGCGCTCGCGGGTTGCGTGGCATCCTCGACCAGCACGCGCAGGATCAGCCGGTCCGTCGTGTCGAGCTCGATCATAGCGGCAACCCCTCGTCGGACTTGATCCGCGCGACATGCATCAGTGCCTCGATATCGGCGATATGCGGCAGGGTCAGGATGGCGCTGCGATAGATCTGCTGATAATGCGCCATGTCGCGGGCGATGACCGACAGGCGCAGATCGACGCGGCCGAGGAAGGTCTGGATCTCCATGACTTCAGGGATCTCGCGCGCCCGGTCGAGAAACTCGTCGAAGGCGTTCCCTTTCGTCTTGTCGAGCGTGATGCGCAAGGAAACCTCGACCTCGTAGCCGAGTGCGCGCCAGTCGATCACCGCACGGTTGCCGCGGATGACACCTGCGGCGCGCAGCCGATCGAGACGGCGCGCGCAGGTGGCCGGGGCAAGCCCCGCGCGCTCGGCCAGTTCGGCGGGACCGAGATCCGGGGCGTGCTGATACTGCCGCAACAGACGCCGGTCACTATCGTCAAGCATGGAAACCCCGTCTCGTCTTCATCTTTCGAATAAATACTCAACAAAAACGCCGATGACACGCGAAATCACACGCATGATTTTCGGCTCGGGCCTCTAGCCTTTGTGCATGCAATCAAGCCAAAGGAGGCCGCCATGCGCGTCTATTACGATCGCGACTGCGATATCAATCTCATCAAGGACAAGAAGGTAGCCATCCTCGGCTATGGCAGCCAGGGCCATGCCCATGCGCTGAACCTGCGCGATTCGGGCGCCAAGAACGTGGTCGTGGCGCTGCGCGAGGGCTCGGGCTCGGCGAAAAAGGCCAAAGGCGAGGGCCTCAGCGTGATGGGCATCAGCGAGGCCGCCGCGTGGTGCGACCTGATGATGTTCACCATGCCCGACGAGCTGCAGGGCGACACCTACCGCAAATACGTGCATGACAACATCAAGCCGGGGGCCGCGATCGCCTTTGCCCACGGGCTCAACATCCATTTCGGGCTGATCGAGCCGAAAGAGGGCGTCGATGTCATCATGATGGCGCCCAAGGGCCCCGGCCACACCGTGCGCGGTGAGTTCGCCAAGGGCGGCGGCGTGCCGTGCCTTGTCGCGGTCGACACCGACGCCTCGGGCAAGGCGCTGGAACTGGGCCTGTCCTATTGCGCGGCCATCGGCGGCGGGCGCTCGGGCATCATCGAGACGAGCTTCCGCGAGGAATGCGAGACCGATCTCTTCGGCGAGCAGGCGGTGCTTTGCGGCGGCCTGGTGGAGCTGATCCGCATGGGCTTCGAGACGCTGGTCGAGGCCGGCTACGAGCCCGAGATGGCCTATTTCGAGTGTCTGCACGAGGTCAAGCTGATCGTCGACCTGATCTACGAGGGAGGCATCGCCAACATGAACTACTCGATCTCGAACACCGCCGAGTATGGTGAATACGTCTCGGGCCCCCGCGTGCTGCCCTACGAGCAGACCAAGAAGGAGATGAAGGCGATCCTGAACGACATCCAGAGCGGCGCGTTCGTGCGCAACTTCATGCTGGAAAACGCCGTCGGGCAGCCGTTCTTCAAGGGCACGCGGCGCCTCAACGACGCGCACCAGATCGAGGCGGTCGGCGAAAAGCTGCGCGGCATGATGCCGTGGATCAGCGCCGGCAAGATGGTGGACAAAGACAAGAACTGATCCAGATCGATACCGTGTCGAAAAGGGGCGCCCCGCATGCGGGCGCCCTTTGCCTTGAATGAAAGCAGACCATGCAGGATATCTCCGCCATCAACTGGCTGCGGATATGCGCGCTCGGCCTCATCTGGGGCGCGTCGTTCATGTTCATCACCATGGCCCTTCGGGACGTGGGGCCATTTGTCGTCGCTGCGAGCCGGATCACGCTCGGGGCGCTGTTCCTGCTGGGGCTGCTACATGCAAAGGGCCGTACCCTGCCCGATCCGCGGCAGCCCGTCGGCCGCCGGATCTGGGGATTCGCGCTGTTCATGGGGGTGTTCTCGAATGTCGTGCCGTTCTCGCTTCTGGGCTGGGCGCAGCAATCGGTCGCCTCGGGCTTTGCCGGGGTCTGCATGGCCGCCGTGCCGCTGATCATCCTGCCGCTGGCGCATCTACTGGTCCCCGGCGAGCGGATGAGCCTGCGCAAGCTGGTGGGGTTCGTGCTGGGCACCGTGGGCGTCGTCGTGCTGATTGGCCCCGAGGCGTTTGCCGCCACCGGCGAGGATTTCGAGGATCTCGCGCGGCTGGCATGCCTCGGCGTGGCGGTCTGCTATGCCATGGGCACCATCGCCACGCGGCTGTGCCCCGATGTGGACCGGCTGGCACTGGCGGCGACGGTGATGACCATCGGCGCGCTGATCATCACGCCGGTCGCGCTGATCGTCGAGGGCGTGCCGACGGGCCTGAGCCTGCAAGGGTTTCTGGCGCTGCTTTACCTCGGCGTCCTGCCCACGGGGGTCGCGCAGATCCTGCTGGTGCAGGTCAACAGCGAGGCCGGGCCCAGCTTTTTCGGGCTGGTCAACTACATGGTGCCGGTCTGGTCGGTGGTGCTGGGCGGGCTGATCCTGGCCGAACCGCTGCCGCCCAGCCTGCTGGCGGGGATGACGCTGATCCTGGGTGGCGTCGCGCTCAGCCAGTGGCGCGCGCTGCGCCGGGTGTTCCTGCGCGGCTGAGCGGGATCAGGCGGCGCCGTGCACCGCCTGCCACAGATCCAGCGCCGCGCGGGTCTCGGCCACGTCATGCACGCGCAGGATCTGCACGCCCTGCCCCACCGCGCCAAGCGCCACCGAGAGCGAGCCGGGCACGCGGTCGCGGGCCTCGGGGGTGCGGCTGATATCGCCGATGAAGCGCTTGCGCGACGCGCCCAGCAGGATCGGGCAGCCCAGCCCGTGAAACAGCGACAGGTTGCGCAGAAGGCGCAGGTTGTGTGCTTGGGTCTTGCCGAACCCGATGCCGGGATCGACGATGATGGCCCCATGCGGGATGCCGAGCGCGATCAGAGCCGCGACCCGCAGCGCCAGCCAGTCATAGACATCGAGCAGGACGTCATCGTAGCGCGGATCGGCCTGCATGGTCTCGGGCGATCCTTGCGCATGCATCACGCAGACCGGCAGCGCGTGTTCCGAGGCGAAGGGGGCAAGATCCGCGTCGAAGGTGAAACCCGACACGTCGTTGACCAGCGCCGCGCCGGCGCGCGCCGCGGCGCGCGCCACCTCTGTCTTGCGCGTGTCGATCGAGATGGGTGCCGCGATCTCGGCATGGATGGCGGCGATCACCGGGGCGGTGCGCGCGATCTCGGTTTCGGTGCTTACCGCGGCCGCACCAGGCCGGGTGGATTCGCCGCCCACGTCGAGGATCGCCGCGCCGGCCCCGGTCATCGCATGGGCGTGGGCGAGCGCGCGCGCGGGGTCGACATGCTCTCCGCCATCCGAGAAGCTGTCGGGCGTCACGTTGAGGATGCCCATGATCCGCGGCGCGCCCATCCCTACCCCGGCGACCGCGTCGCGCGGCGCTGTCAGGCGTGCCGCGACGCGCTCTGGCAGGTCGGATGCGGGCATCAGGCGGGGCGGCGCGCCACGCTCGAGCACCTCGACGCGGTCGAACCAGCACCAGCCCCCGGCGAGGGTCAGCGCGCCGTCGGGGCGCGCGGGATCGGTGCGGGGCACGGGGCGGTAATAGGGCATGGCAGTCTCGCGCGTCACAGGCCCGAGCGGGCGATATCCTGCAGGATCACTGGCACGCGGCAGGCGGCGGGCGGCCCCTCGCCGATCAGCATCAGGTCCGACGCCTCGATCTGCCCGGCGAACCACGCGGCAAGGTCGACCGGCCGGTCGGGCCCCACGGTCGGCCCGTCCACCGCGTCGAGCACGATCTTCGACGGCGCCCAGACACTGATCTGGCCGTGTTTCATCGCCCAGTCGAGTTCGGTTCGCGTGGCGACCACCACGCAGCGGTCATCGCGCCCCGCAAGAACCCATGCGTTCTGCTCGATCGCCAGCAGGTCGACGCGGCGCTGCGTCATGCGGTGGCCGGTGACCGGGCCGGGCGTGTCGGGCCGTCCGACGCACAGGATCACCGGCTCTGCCCGCGCCTCCAGC
Organism: Roseovarius sp. D22-M7; assembly: GCF_037083785.1. Taxonomy (NCBI): domain Bacteria; kingdom Pseudomonadati; phylum Pseudomonadota; class Alphaproteobacteria; order Rhodobacterales; family Roseobacteraceae; genus Roseovarius; species Roseovarius sp. D22-M7. The sequence goes on along the minus strand of NZ_JBAPKY010000003.1, from coordinate 108,503 downwards.
TGGTCGAGCCACCGGCCTAGATTGCCGGAACGCACCGCCGCGTTGGTAAGGAAGACCACATGCGGATGCGGCGCGGTGTCGGGCTTGGGGCTGGCGGGTTTGCTGCGCAGGTCATCGACCGAGCGGACGATCTCGACGCCAAGCGCGCCGGGGCCGCGGTCGAGCTTTTCGATACGCACGAAGGTGCGCACCGCCTGCGGCTCGAAGAGGATACGCTCGGCGATGCGTTCGGCCAGCGTTTCCAGAAGGTTGAGACGTTCCTCGGCCAGCGCCGCCGAAATCGCCTCGGTCACGCGGTCGTAGGACAGGATGCGGTCGACATCATCGTCGAGCGCGTCGGCCATGGGGCGCACCTCGACCACGACATTGAAGCAGATCCGCTGCGTCGTGCCGCGTTCCGCCTGAAAGGCCCCGATCTCGACCGAGACGACATGATCGCGCAGCGAGATCCGGTCCAGCGGACCATCGGGCGCCGTGGCAGAGGCCCGCGCCGCGGGATGCTCGAAGGCAAGACGGATTTCATGGCTCATTGCGGGACCCCCTCCCCTGACATGGTGGCGGCCTGATAACACGCGGGGCCCGGGCGTGAAACACGGGAATGCGACGGGTAAGACGATAGTTGCAAGGGCGGCGCCCGGCGATGCGTAGTGTCGCGGCACATCCGGGCACCGCCGCCGCATGATCCGTTAGGGGCGGCGGTGTCGGCAGTCAGGCGGGGTCGTCAGAAGGACATGATCCGCGTGCGCTCGGCCAGCAAGCGCGCGGCGACCGCGGGCGGCTTGGCGGCGGTCACGCCGTCGATCAGCGCATCGGCCTCGATCCCCTTGTTGGGCAGGTAGATCGCGCAGACCTCGACCGTCGCGCCCTGGTCCATGACCTTCTGCATCAGGCCTTGCGGGCTCATCCCCTTGGGTTTCTGCGGGGCGGTGGCGGCTTCGGGCGGCTCTTTCAGCGCGAGATCGCCAGCCGGGCCGCAAAGCAGCACATAAGCCTCGGCGCCGGCCTGCATAGATTGCATCGTGAGCACCATCGACATGAGTTGGGTCTGCGGATTTTCGGCCGCCAGGATGGTGACCATCTTGTTGGCGGTCTGACCCTCCTGTGCGTGGCTGGCCGGGGCGGCGAGGGTGGCAAGGCCAAGGGCGGCGGCTGTCAGGTATGTGCGCATGGGATCCTCCGGATGCGTCAAGGTGAGTCCAAAACCTATGTTTTGCATCCCTAGCAGTAGAGGCCCCATCTACCGCCAGCCTTGATCTGGATCAAACATATATGTTTTCTGGAATGTGTTATCAGAAAGGCAGTTGCCCGAGTCAGCCGCCCAGCCGGGCCAGCACCGGGGCGGGATCGATCGCGCCGATGGCGCCGGCAACACGGCCGCGCGCATCCCCAAGCCGGGTCGCGACATAGGCCGCGGCCACCGCATCCGGCGCATGCCGCAGCATCACCGACCCGGTCAGCAGCGTGGCGAGGCTTTCGACATACCAACGCGCCTGCGCTTCCTCTGGCAGTGCGGGGAAGGTCTGCCGGTGCGCCTTCACCGCAGCGTCGAAGGCGCGGTCCTGCCCCGCCACGGACGCAAGTTCGGCTTCCAGCGCCTCGGCCGCCAGAGGTTCTCGGTGCAGGGTGCGCAGGATGTCGAGGCAGATGACGTTGCCCGCGCCCTCCCAGATCGAATTGAGCGGGGCCTCGCGGTAGAGCATCGGCAGCGCGGTATCCTCGACATAGCCCATGCCGCCCATCACCTCCATCGCCTCGTAGACCAGCCCCGGGCACAGCTTGTTGCCCAGGAACTTGGCCAGCGCCACGCCGAGCCGGGCGAAGGCACGATCCTGCGGGCTGTCACCGTCGAAGGTGCGCGCGACATGCAGGCCGAGCGCCAGCGTGCCCTCCCAGTCGAGCGCCAGATCGGCGAGGACGCTGCGCATCAGCGGCTGGTCGATCAGCCGTTTCTGGAACGCCGTGCGGTGCCTCACCCAGTAGGTGGCATGATCGAGCGCCGCGCGCATCAGCCCCGCCGGCGCCATCGCGGTGTCGAGCCGGGTGTGATGCACCATCTCGATGATCGTGCGCACGCCCGCGCCCTCCTCGCCCAGCCGGTGCGCCAGCGCGCCCCGATACTCGATCTCGGCCGAGGCATTGGCGCGATTGCCCAGCTTGTCCTTCAGGCGCTGGATCTCGATGGCGTTGCGGCCGTCCTCCAGCCAGCGGGGAACGAGGAAGCAAGTGAGCCCACCGTCGGTCTGCGCCAGCGTCAGGAATCCGTCTGACATCGGCGCCGAGCAGAACCATTTATGCCCGGTCAGCCGGTAGAGGTCACCGTCGGGCGCCGCCGTGGTGGCGTTGCCGCGAATATCGGAGCCACCCTGTTTTTCCGTCATCGCCATGCCGAGCGTCGCCGCGTTTTTCTGCGCCAGCGGCCGGATCGCCGGATCATGCGCCCGCGCGGTCAGCTTGGGCGTCCAGGCCTGCGACAGGCCCGCGTCGGCGCGCAGCGCGGGCACCGCGGCATAGGTCATGGTCATCGGGCAACACACGCCCGGCTCGACCTGGCTGGTGAGATAGACCATCGCGGCATGGGTGGCGTGACCGCCGGGCCCACCCTTCCATGGCAGCGCCGCGTAGCCCGCACCAAGCCCGGCCTGCAGAAGCTGGTGATAGGCGGGATGAAACCGCACCTCATCCAGCCTGCGCCCGCCCGCATCGAAGGCCAGAAGTTCCGGGGGATGACGCCGCGCGGCGCAGCCGGCCTCGCGCATCTCCCGCGTGCCGAGCAGCCCGCCGTACTCCGCGAGGTGGCCCGCATCCGCGCCGCCCGCCGCGGCATGGCATTGCAATGCCGGGTCGCTGCCCCAAAGGTCGAGATCACCGCGCGGGGCGGGTTGGTTGGTCACCTCATGCGTGGCGAGCGTCTCGCGGGCCGGGCTGTCGGGCATCAAGGGCTCCCCGTTTTTCCGTCACCGCCAATTGTAAAGCTGGACAGGTTGTGGCGAAAGAGAATTCACAAAACCCGTCGCGTGTGTCAATGTTGCCCCATACGCTGGATCCAACCGGCACCGCGAGGCAGAGCAGAGCACGCCATGACCGCCCAAAACCGCCCCTGGGGCGCGCTGATCTTCTATACCGTCGCGGTTTTGCTCGGGGGCTATTTCGCCTTTGCCGCCGTGCAGGGCGATTACGGCCTCTTCCGGCGCGCCGAGATCGAGGCGCAGGAGAATGCTTTACGCGCTCAGCTCGAGACGATCGAGACCGATGTCGACCGCATGGAGAACCTCACCAAGCGGTTGTCGGACGACTACCTCGACCTCGACCTTCTGGACCAGCAGGCGCGCGAGGTTCTGGGCATGATGCGCAGCGACGAGATCGTGATCCGCTGACGCGTGCGCCGGCCTCTGGCCTTCGGGTTGACTTCGCCCGCGGCGGGGGTTGATTGTAACAGAATTATGACAAACAGAACGGATCAGGCGGTCCGGAAAGGCATGGTGTCCGCGTGCAGTCGCTTGCGGTTCTGATCTCGATCGGTGGTGCGGTGGCGTTGCTGCTCTTCGCGCTGCGGCTGGTGCGGGACGGGGTGACCGATGCGTTCGGGCTGCGGCTGAAACTGGCGCTCGGCCACGGCACGCGCACCGCGCCGCGCGCCTTCCTGTCGGGGATGATCGCCACGCTCGGGCTGCAATCCTCGACCGCCACGGCGCTGATGACCTCGGGCTTCGTCGAGCGGGACATGATCGCGCAGGGCCGCGCTCAGATCGTCTTGCTGGGCGCCAATCTGGGCACCGCGCTGACCGCGCTGATCGTCACCGCGGGGATCGAGGCGCTGGCGCCGGTGCTGCTGCTTCTGGGCTACGTGCTCTACCGGCAGACGCCACGCGTTGTCTCAGGGATCGGGCGGGCGCTGATCGGTATCGGGCTGGTCCTGTTGTCGCTGACCTTGCTGACGCAGGCGACGGCACCGCTGCGCGACTCGGCGGCGCTGACCGCGTTTCTGGGCCTTCTCGGCGATGCGTGGCCGGTGGCCTTCGCGGTGTCCGCGGCCCTGGCAGCGCTGTTCTCGTCATCGCTGGCGATGGTCATGCTGATCGTGTCGCTTGGGTTGACCGGCGGTCTGGATCCGGCCCTTGCGGTGGTGCTGGTGCTGGGCGCCAATTTCGGCGGCGCGATCCCGCCGGTCCTGGCGACGCTGGCTGCCAGCCCCGCAGCCCATCGGGTGACCCTCGGCAACCTCATGGTGCGCGGGCTGGGATGTCTTCTGGCGCTGCCCTTCGCCGCGATGATCGGACGTGAACTGGAAGCCGTGACATGGCTTGCCGGCGGCCTTCCCGTCGAAGCGCATCTTGCCTTCAACCTCGCCCTCGCCGTGCTGATCTGGCCGCTCGCGGGGCTTCTGGCCCGGGCCCTGCCGCTGGCGGTGCCCGATCCGCCCGCCGAGGCCGGCGACGGGCCCCGCTGGCTGGACGAGGCGGCGCTCGATCACCCCGAGGTGGCGCTGGCCGGGGCGAGCCGCGAGGCGCTGGAGCTTGGCGACACCGTCGAGCGGATGCTGCAACTGATCATGACCGCCTTTCGCGACAACGATCCCGCCGCGCTGCGCGAGATCGCCCGCCTCGAGGAACGGGTAGACCGTCTGCAACAGGAGGTGAAGCTCTACCTGTCGCGGCTTGGCGCAGGGGCCTCGAAACGCGACAAGCGCCGCACGATCACCGTGCTCGACTACATCATCAATCTCGAACATGCCGGCGACATCATCGAAAAGGGGCTGGCCGTGCAGGTCGACCGCAAGATCAGCCTCGGGCTGTGGTTCTCGGCCGAGGGGTACCGCGAACTCGAGGCGCTGTTCGACCTGACGCTGGACACCATGAAGATCGCCCAGACCATCTTCATGACCCCCGACCGGGGGCTGGCCAAGCAGCTGATCGAGACCAAGGTGCGCATCCGCCACATGGAGCGCCGCTCGCCCGAGCGGCATTTCCGGCGGCTGCGCAAGGGCCATACAGACAGCCTGCAAACCTCGTCGCTGCATCTCGACATGCTGCGCGACCTCAAGCGGGTCAGCGCGCATCTGATCTCGGTCGCGCATCCGATCCTCGACGAGGAGGGGATGCTGGTCGAAAGCCGGCTGAAGGACACCGCCGAAGGCTGAGGCCGCACCCGCGCCGCGGCAAATCCCCCTCGCAACGGCGCGGCGATTGCTATACCACCTTGCTTGACGGTCAACGACATGCCGCAGCAGGGAGGGGCGACCATGGCGACCCGCAAAAGCACAACGAAACCCAAGGCGTCCGCGGACGAGCTCAAGCGGTACTACCGCGACATGCTGCTCATCCGGCGGTTCGAGGAAAAGGCCGGCCAGCTTTACGGCATGGGGCTGATCGGCGGGTTCTGCCATCTCTATATCGGGCAGGAAGCGGTCGTCGTGGGGCTGGAAGCCGCCGCCGAAGAGGGCGACAAGCGCATCACCACCTACCGCGATCACGGTCACATGCTGGCCTGCGGCATGGATCCCAGGGGGGTGATGGCCGAGCTTACGGGGCGCGCCGACGGCTATTCCAAGGGCAAGGGTGGCTCGATGCACATGTTCTCGACCGAGAAGCAGTTCTATGGCGGGCACGGCATCGTGGGCGCCAATGTCCCGCTTGGCGCGGGGCTGGCCTTCGCCGACAAGTATCTCGGCAACGACCGCGTGACCTTCACGTATTTCGGCGACGGCGCGGCCAACCAGGGCCAGGTCTACGAGACCTTCAACATGGCCGCCCTCTGGGATCTGCCGGTGGTCTTCGTGATCGAGAACAACCAGTATGCCATGGGCACCTCGCAGCAACGCTCGACCTCGTCACCCGAGATCCACACCCGCGGCGAGGCCTTCGGCATCCCCGGCGAGGCGGTGGACGGGATGGACGTGCTCGCCGTCAAGGCGGCGGGCGACAAGGCGGTCAAGCACTGCCGCGCCGGAAAGGGGCCGTATATCCTCGAGATCAAGACCTATCGCTATCGCGGCCATTCGATGAGCGATCCGGCGAAATACCGCACCCGCGAAGAGGTGCAGAAGATGCGCGAGGAAAAGGACGCGATCGAGCATGTGCGCGAATTGCTGATTTCCGGCGATCACGCCTCCGAGGAGGATCTCAAGGCGATCGACAAGGAGATCAAGGAGATCGTCAACGGCGCGGCCGACTTCGCCAAGGAAAGCCCGGAACCGGCGGTCGAGGAGCTGTGGACCGACATCATCACCGACACGGCACCGCAGAACGCCTGAGGAGGAGAGACGAGAATGGCCACCGAGATCCTGATGCCCGCGCTGTCGCCGACGATGGAGGAGGGCACGCTGGCCAAGTGGCTGGTCAGCGAAGGCGACACCGTCAAGGCCGGCGACATCATGGCCGAGATCGAGACCGACAAGGCGACGATGGAATTCGAGGCCGTGGACGAGGGCACGATCGGAAAGATCCTCGTCGGCAACGGCACGTCGGGGGTGAAGGTCAACACCCCGATTGCCATGCTGCTCGACGAGGGCGAGAGCGCAGACGATATAGAGGCGCCAAAGTCAGGCGACGCCCCGAAGCCGGCGCCCCGGCCCGCCAACCCCCCGGCCGAAGCGAAATCGCAGGGAGGTCCCGCATCAAGTGCGATAGGGGTTTCGTCACAGGCGGACCCCGACTGGCCCGAGGGCACCGAAACCGAGCAGAAGACCGTGCGCGAGGCGCTCAACACCGCCATGGCCGAAGAGATGCGCCGCGACGACACCGTGTTCATCATGGGCGAGGAGGTCGCGGAATACGAGGGCGCCTACAAGATCACCCAGAACCTGCTGGACGAGTTCGGCGCGCGGCGGGTGATCGACACGCCGATCACCGAACACGGCTTCGCCGGCATCGGGCTGGGTGCGTCCTGGGGCGGGTTGCGCCCCGTCGTGGAATTCATGACGTGGAACTTCGCGATGCAGGCGATGGACCAGATCATCAACTCGGCGGCCAAGACGCTTTACATGTCCGGCGGCCAGATGGGCAGCCCGATCGTCTTTCGCGGCCCCAACGGTGCCGCGGCGCGGGTGGCCGCGCAGCACAGCCAGGATTACGCGGCGTGGTACGCGCATGTGCCCGGACTGCGCGTGGTTCAGCCCTATTCGGCGGCCTGCGCCAAGGGCCTTCTGAAAGGCGCCATCCGCGACCCCAACCCGGTGATCTTCCTGGAAAACGAGATCCTCTACGGCAAGAGCTTCGAGGTGCCGAAGCTCGACGATTTCACCATTCCCTTCGGCAAGGCGAAGATCTGGCGCGAAGGGGCCGACGTGACCATCGTCAGCTTCGGCATCGGCATGACCTACGCGCTGGACGCCGCCGAAACGCTGGCCGAGGACGGGATCGAGGCCGAGGTGGTGGACCTGCGCACGCTGCGACCGATGGACACCGCCACGGTGATCGAAAGCGTGCAAAAGACCAATCGCTGCGTCACCGTCGAGGAAGGCTGGCCCGTGGGGGCCATCGGCAACCACATCTCGGCGGTACTGATGCAGCAGGCCTTCGATTATCTCGATGCGCCGGTGATCAACTGCACCGGCAAGGACGTGCCCATGCCCTATGCCGCGAACCTCGAAAAGCTGGCGCTGACCTCGACCGAGGAGGTGACCCGAGCCGTGCGCCAAGTGACCTATCGCTGAGGGAGAGACGCTATGCCGACAGAGATCCTGATGCCCGCCCTCTCGCCCACCATGGAAGAGGGCACGCTGGCGAAATGGCTGGTCAAGGAAGGCGATACCGTCAATGCCGGCGACCTTCTGGCAGAGATCGAGACCGACAAGGCGACGATGGAATTCGAGGCCGTGGACGAAGGCACAATCGGCAAGATCCTGATCGCCGGGGGCACCGAGGGCGTGAAGGTCAACACGCCGATCGCCATGCTGCTCGAAGACGGCGAGGACGCCTCCGACATCGAAACGCCATCGACGCCCGCGCCGGAGGCCGCGAAGCCGGCCGACGCGGCCGCCGAGGCGGCCCCCGAAGGGGGCTCCGAGAAGGCCGCGCCCGCGCCTTCCGAGCCCTCGCTCCCCGACACGCCCGCCCCGGCCGCCCCGTGCACGGCCGACGGCACCCGCATCTTCGCCTCGCCTCTGGCGCGCCGCATCGCCGCCCAGAAGGGCCTCGATCTGACGCGGATCACCGGCTCCGGCCCGCATGGCCGAATCGTCAAGGCGGACGTCGAGGCAACGCAGCCCGCCGCCGCGCCCGCAAAGCCGCCCGAAAAGTCCGCCGAGCCCGCGATGGCCGCAGCCCCCGCAGGGCCCTCTGCCGACGCGGTCGCGGCCATGTACGAGGGGCGCGACTACGAGGTGGTCACCCTCGACGGCATGCGCCGCACCATCGCCGCGCGGCTCACGCAGGCCAAGCAGACCGTGCCGCATTTCTACCTGCGCCGCGAGATCCGCCTCGACGCGCTGATGACATTCCGCGCCGAACTGAACGCGCGACTCGAGGCGCGCGGCGTGAAGCTGTCGGTCAACGATTTCATCATAAAGGCCTGCGCCCTGGCGCTGCAGGATGTCCCCGACGCCAATGCCGTCTGGGCCGGCGACCGTATCCTCAAGCTGAAGCCGTCGGACGTGGCGGTGGCCGTGGCGATCGAGGGCGGGCTCTTCACGCCCGTGCTGCGCGATGCCGAGATGAAATCGCTCTCGGCGCTGTCCTCGGAGATGAAGGATCTCGCCAGGCGCGCCCGCGACCGCAAGCTTGCGCCCCATGAATACCAGGGCGGCACCTTCGCGATCTCCAATCTCGGCATGTTCGGGATCGAGAATTTCGACGCGGTCATCAACCCGCCGCATGGCGGCATCATTGCCGTGGGTGCGGGCGTGCGGAAACCGGTCGTCGGCGATGATGGCGAGCTGACCGTGGCGACGGTGATGTCGGTGACGCTGTCGGTGGATCACCGGGTGATCGACGGCGCGCTCGGCGCGCAGCTTCTGGCCCGGATCGTCGAGAACCTCGAGAACCCGATGGTGATGCTCGCATGAGAATCGCGAGTTTCAACATCAACGGCATCAAGGCGCGGCTGGCCGCGCTGACCGACTGGCTGGATGCGGCCGAGCCCGACGTTGTCCTGCTGCAAGAACTGAAATCCGTCGATGAAAACGTCCCGCGCGAGCCGTTCGAGGACCGCGGATATAACGTCGAGACGCATGGGCAGAAGGGCTTCAACGGCGTGGCGATCCTGTCGAAGCGCCCGCTCGAGGATGTCACCCGCGGCCTGCCCGGCGACACGCACGACGAACAGGCCCGCTGGATCGAGGCCACGGTGATGGGCGAGCGGCGCGCGGTGCGGCTGTGCGGTCTCTACCTGCCGAATGGCAATCCCGCACCGGGGCCGAAATACGACTACAAGCTGGACTGGATGAAGCGGCTGCGCGCGCGGGCCGCGGATCTTCTGGCCAGCGAGGAGCCGGTGCTGATGGGCGGCGATTACAACGTCATCCCCCAGGACGAGGACGCCGCCAAGCCGGACGCGTGGCGCGACGATGCCCTCGCCCTGCCCGACAGCCGCGCGGCGTTCCGGCGGATACTGAACCTCGGCTTCACCGAAGCGTTCCGCGCCCGGCATCAGGGGCCGGGGCATTACACGTTCTGGGATTACCAGGCCGGGGCGTGGAACCGCAATGACGGTATCCGCATCGACCATTTCCTGCTCAGCCCGCAAGCGGCCGACCTGATGACGGACTGTCACATCGAGAAAGAGGTGCGCGGGCGGGAGAAACCGTCGGATCACGTGCCCGTCTGGGTCGAGATCGACGCCTGAGCGGTGCGCCAAGAAAACTTGGAATTTTCTTGACCGGAATTTTCGAAAATTCCGTGCCCTGACTCGGCCTCAAACCGCCCGCGTCACGTCATGGCCGTAAAGCCAGTCGAATTGCCGCATCATTCGCACCGGCGCGAACCGTCCGCCCGTCCGCAGCGCGGCATGCGCCGCCCATCTGAGCGGCGGAAAGGACAGGTGGTACTTCCACGCGTTGCGGCTGGCTGCCTTTACGACCTTTGCCGTGCGGCCCTCGCGCCGGGCCTGATAGCGGCCAAGCGCCGCGGCGACCGTGGATTCGGACGACAGCGCGTCGGCCAGAACCCACGCATCCTCGAGCGCCATCGACGCCCCCTGCGCCAGAAACGGCAGCATGGGATGCGCCGCGTCACCTAGGATCGCCGCCCCGCCCGCATGCCAGACCCGCGCCACCGGATGCCGAAACAGACCCCAGAGGTTCACCTCCTCCACCGCGTCGAGCATCGCACGCGCGTCGCCCCCGAAATCCCCGAAGGCTGCGCGCAGGACCATGGGATCGTCGCGCTGGCTCCAGCTTTCGGCGGTCCAGGCGGCGCGTTCCTGCACCGCGACGAGGTTGAGCATCGTCCCGCCGCGCAGCGGATAGCTGACCAGGTGGCGCATCGGCCCCATATGCACCTGTACATGCGGGCCGCGATCCCACGGGTTTGGCACCGTCGCGCGCCACGCCACCTGGCCGGTGAAGAGCGGCGTGATGTCCGCGTTGAGCCCGCGCCGCACGACCGAATGCAACCCGTCCGCGCCGATCACCAGATCGGCCTCGAGCGTCGCGCCGTTGGCGAGGTGCACGCAAGGCCGCGCGCCCTTCTCGACCCGGACCACCTTCTGCAGAAGCCGGATATGCACCCCGGCCGCACGCGCGGCGTCGGCGAGGATGTCGATCAGGTCGGCACGGTGAACGAAATGATACTCGCTGTCATCAAGCGCGCGCAGGTCGAGGCGCACCACCTCTGGCCCCTTGTAGTCACGCAGGCTGACGGTCGCGGCCTGCATGGCCCTCGCGCGCAGCGTGTCATCCAGCCCGAGGCCGCGCAGCACGGCAAATCCGTTGGGGCTTATCTGCAGGCCCGCGCCGACCTCGGCGATCTCGGGTGCCTGTTCCAGCACACTGACATTGGCCCCGCGCTGCGCGAGCGTACAAGCTACTGCCAGTCCGCCAATGCCGGCCCCGATCACGCAGACCTTCAACGCCTTCAGTTCCATGGCCGCCTTTCGGAAAAGAAAACACCGGAGGACTGACCCCCGGTGCACCCGAATGTCGTAGATCCGGCGCGTCGGGCGCCGATCCGGGTCAGTCGTCGCGGTGCACCCTTTCGCGACGCTCGTGGCGTTCCTGCGCCTCGAGGGTCATGGTGGCGATGGGACGCGCATCCAGCCGTTTGAGGCTGATCGGTTCGCCGGTGCGTTCGCAATATCCGAATTCGCCCTCCTCGATGCGGCGCAGGGCCGCGTCGATCTTCGAGACCAGCTTGCGCTGGCGATCGCGGGTACGCAATTCCAGCGACCGGTCGGTTTCCTCGCTGGCGCGGTCGGCGACATCGGGAATGGCCCGCGTGCCGTCCTGCAGCCCTTCGATGGTTTCACGGCTGCCATCCAGCAGTTCCTGGCGCCACGCGACCAGCTTGCGCCGAAAGTATTCGAGCTGCTGTGGGTTCATGAATGGCTCGTCTTCTGCCGGCCGATAATCCTCGGGCAGGAACACTTCCGATTTCATTTCCATCCCCTCGTCACGCCATGTATCCGGCATCGTTACCTCCTGCGACAACCAAGCCAATCTACGGCGTGATCTATACCCGTCGGGGCGGATTGTCACTAGCCAAACACATGGCATTGATGTGAATTGTCGAACGCCATACGGTAGCCGGCATTGGTTTGTGACCGGGCCGCGAAAGGATCGAGCAGCGCATGAATTTCCAGGGAACCGACACCTATGTCACCACCGACGACCTCGCGGTCGCGGTCAACGCCGCCGTCACGCTCGAGCGCCCTCTGCTTGTCAAGGGAGAGCCCGGCACCGGCAAGACCGAGCTGGCCCGGCAGGTGGCACAGGCGCTCGGGCTGCGCCTGATCGAGTGGAGCATCAAGTCGACCACCCGCGCGCAGCAGGGGCTTTACGAGTATGACGCCGTCAGCCGGCTGCGCGACAGCCAATTGGGCGACGAGCGCGTGCATGACGTGCGCAACTACATCCGCCGCGGCAAGCTGTGGGAGGCGTTCGAGGCGGACCAGAAGGTGGTGCTGCTGATCGACGAGATCGACAAGGCGGATATCGAGTTTCCCAACGACCTGCTGCAGGAACTCGACCGGATGGAATTCCACGTCTACGAGACCGGCGAGACGGTCCGAGCAGCGCACCGCCCGGTGATCATCATCACCTCGAACAACGAGAAGGAACTGCCCGACGCCTTCCTGCGCCGCTGTTTCTTTCACTATATCCGCTTTCCCGAGGCCGAAACGCTGAAACGCATCGTCGAGGTGCATCATCCCGGCATCAAGGAGGCACTGCTGACCGCCGCGCTGACGCAATTCTACGAGATCCGCGACCAGCCGGGACTGAAGAAGAAGCCCTCGACCTCCGAAGTGCTCGACTGGCTGAAGCTGATCCTCGCGGAAGATCTGGCCCCCGAGGATCTGCGCCGCGACGGCGCCGACGCGCTGCCCAAGCTGCATGGCGCGCTTCTGAAGAACGAGCAGGACGTGCATCTGTTCGAGCGCCTCGCGTTCATGGCGCGGCGTCAGCGCCAGAAATGATGATGCGGGGCCATGCGCGCCGCCTGACCGGGCTGCGACCTGCGCTGCTTGCGCTTGTCGTCGTGCTGTCGGCCTGTGCGCCGCGCCCCAAGACCGGTGATCCCGCTGCGCGTGCCGCCGCTTCCGCTTCCGTAGCGCTGCCCGCGATGCGTCAATTCCCTGCCCCGCGCCCGGTGGCGCCGCAGCGCGCCAACCGCGACATCCTGCGCGATTTCCTCGATCTCAGCTTCGCGATGGAATCGGGCCGCGCCCTGCCGTACTTCTCGCGCTTCGAGGAGCCGGTGACCGTGCGGCTGGCCGGGGCGCCGTCCGCCGTTCTGGCCGCCGATCTCGACCGCCTGATCCGCCGCCTGCGGGCCGAGGCGGGGCTCGACATCCGGCGGGTCACGGGCCGCGAGGCACACATCACCGTCGAAGTCGTCTCGCGCGCGCAGATCCGCCGGCACGTCCCGAATGCGGCCTGTTTCGTCGTGCCCAACATCTCGCGCCTCGCGGAGTACCGCCAGGCCCGCACCCTGTCCCTGACAGATTGGACGCGGATCGCACGGCGCGAACGGGTCGCGATCTTCGTGCCCGGCGATTCCAGCCCGCAAGAGGCGCGCGATTGCCTGCACGAGGAACTGGCACAAGCGCTCGGCCCGCTCAACGACCTGTACCGGGTCGCCGACTCCGTGTTCAACGACGATAACGTGCACGCGGTGCTGACCGGGTTCGACATGCTGATCTTGCGCGCCTATTACGCGCCGGAACTGGCCTCGGGCATGACCCGCGCAGAGGTGGCGGCGCGCCTGCCGGCGATCCTTGGCCGCCTCAACCCGCAGGGCGCGCGTATCCCCCCCCGCGACCAGGTGCCCACGCCGCGCGCCTGGACCGAGGCGATCCAGACCGCGTTCGGACCCGGCACGCGCCCCGCCGCACGGCGGTCGGCCGCGACCCGCGCGCTACGCATCGCACGGGGCGCGGGCCTTGACGATCACCGCCTCGGGTTCAGCCATTTCGCGGTCGGCAAGCTGATGCAGGCCCGTGAACCCGAGAGAGCACAGGCCCATTTCATCGCCGCGGATCGCGCCTACAGGCGCAGCCCCGGAACCGAGCTGCACCGCGCCCATGTCGCCGTGCACCTGGCAAGCGACACGCTGTCCGAGGGCCGTGCCCGTGACGCGCTTGCCCGCATCGAACCGCATCTCGAAACCGCGGAACGCCATGAAAACGCCGCCCTTCTCGCGACGCTGCTGATGCTGCAGGCCGATGCGCTCGAGATGACGGGGCAAGGCGACGCGGCGCGGCGGGTCAGGCTGGACAGTCTGGCATGGGCGCGATACGGCTTCGGGCTGAGCGTGGCGGTCCCCGTCGCGGCGATGCGCGCGCGGCCCGGGCAACCGGGAAGCAAACCGGAAGGGTAGACGATGATCATTCTTATCGGGGCCGTTCTGGGTGCCATCATCGGGGCGTGGATCGCGTGGCGTCGAAAGGGCAAGCTGCCCGATATCCTGCTCTACGGCGTGGTCTTCGCGCTGCTCTTCGCGCTTGGCACGCTCTTTGCCACGCTGATCCTCTACCGCGTTACGACCTAGCCTGCGATGTTCCTGCCGTTCTTCGAAAACCTGCGCAAGACCGGCCTGCCGGTGTCACTGCGCGAATACCTCACCTTTCTCGAGGCGATGCGCGCGCATCTGGTGATCTACGACATCGACGGCTTCTACTATCTCGCCCGCAGCGCGATGGTGAAGGACGAACGCCTGATCGACCGCTTCGACCGCGCCTTCGCCGCGACCTTCTCGGGGCTCGAGGCGATCGACCCGCAACAGGTGCTCGAAGCGGTGGACCTGCCCGCCGACTGGCTGGAGAAGATGGCCGAAAAGCACCTCAGCGCGGAGGAAAAGGCCGAGATCGAGTCGCTTGGCGGTTTCGACAAGCTTATGGAAACATTGAAAGAGCGGCTGAAGGAACAAGAGGGGCGCCACCAGGGCGGCTCGAAATGGATCGGCACCGCCGGCACCTCGCCCTTCGGCGCGCATGGCTACAACCCCGAAGGCGTGCGCATCGGGCAGGAGGAAAGCCGCCATCGCCGCGCGGTCAAGGTCTGGGACAAGCGCGAGTTCCGCAATCTCGACGACAGTGTCGAGCTGGGAACGCGCAACATCAAGGTGGCGCTGAAACGCCTGCGCCAATGGGCGCGCGACGGCGCCAACGAGGAGCTGGATCTCGACGGCACGATCCGCGCCACCGCCGAGCATGGCTATCTTGACGTGCAGACCCGCCCCGAACGGCGCAACGCGGTCAAGGTGCTGCTGTTTCTCGATGTGGGCGGCTCGATGGACCCGCATATCAGGGTGGCCGAAGAGCTGTTCTCGGCCGCGCGGGCCGAGTTCAAGCATCTGGAGCATTACTATTTCCACAACTGCCTTTACGAGGGGGTGTGGCGCGACAATGCGCGGCGCTGGAACGCACAGACACCGACCGCGGAGGTGCTCAACACCTATGGCTCGGACTACAAGTGCATCTTCGTGGGCGATGCCAGCATGTCGCCCTACGAGATCGCCTATCCCGGCGGCGCCAACGAGCACTGGAACGCAGAGGCCGGTCACGTCTGGCTGGAACGCGCGCGCGCGCAATGGCCCGATCACCTGTGGATCAACCCGGTGCCGCGGCGCGAATGGGACTACACCCATTCGATCGGCATGATCCGCGAGATCTTCGACGACCGCATGGTGCCGATGACGCTGGAAGGGCTGGATCAGGGCATGCGGCAACTGCTGCGCTGATCCGTCACGCGGACCAGATCGCGCGCCAGCATCTGGCCCAGCAGGGCCGCGAGGTCATGGGTGATGGTGTCGCGCGGCGTGTCCTCGAACAGCAGGTTCAAGGTGTCCAAGATGGCATGGCCGCGCATGGGCTGCTCCAGCAGGCGCCAGACCGCGCCCGCGACCGGATTCAGGCGAAAGTAGTCGCGCCCCGCCATCTGCCACAGGAAGGTGTCGGTGCCGATCACGCGCTCGCTTACCTCGGTGTCACGGCAAAAGACACGCGAAAGATCGGTGGGGGTGACAGGAGGCTCTGTCGCGTCCTGGGGAAGTGGCGGGGCGATGGCGACATCCGGGGCAGGCAGCGTAGGCCCGGCGCAGGCATGCCGGACAAAGGCGGCGGCCTCTTCAAGATCCGAATAGACAAGGCACAGGCAGACGAGCCTGTTCGCCAGCGCGGTCAGTCGGTCGTACTGCGCCTCGGCCTCGCCCGGGTCGGCGACGTTCTGGCGGATCAAACACGCCGCCGCATCGGCGGGTGCCATCGCGTGCAGGCGGGCAGATTTGCCCGGCTCGCGCCGCAGCACGATCAGCGCGTCAAGCGGCACACGCGTTTCCAAGGGGGCCTGACCGGTACTGCGGACGAAGCCATAGCGATGATCCTGAACAGTAAGGCTTTCCATCAGCGCAGCGCGGACGCCCTCTTGCATTCCGGGCGGCAGCGGCAGCCGCAGGCGCGGCTGAATGCCAAGGGCGATCCCGGCCCCGTCAGGGGCCACGGGCAGGATATCGTCACAGAACAGCGCGACATCGGGGTCGGCTGCAAGCCGGGCGACCAGCGTGCTCTTGCCGGCCCGGTATGGCCCGGTCAGCGCCACGAGATGCGACCCGATCCGTGCCGCCCCGCAATGCAGGGCCAGCAGGTCGGGGCGGGTGTCACAATAGCTCTGGACGAGATCAGCCACGGCGCCACTGGTCGCGCCGGCCACCCCGAGATCACTGAGCGGCGTGCGCGACCACCACGATTGAAAGAGGTAGTGCCCCGACCCCGTGCCGCTGATCCGGGTGACGGGCGCGTCCGTGGCTACGCGCGTGTCCGGCGAATGCCGCGCCCAGTCGGGCATGACGGTCTCGAGCGCCGGAGCGATCGCTTCGGCGTCGATCAGCGACAGGATCTGTGGCACATCGCGGAAGGCAAGGCGGTGCGCGCGGAGGTCAAGGCGTCGTCGTCGCAGGGCCGCGAGCGGCGCCAGAAGCCGTTTCATTCCGGCGCGGGCTCAGCGCAGCACGCCGAGCCCGTCGAGCGTTCTGAGAATACCGTCCACAACCCGATCCTCGCGCACACGATCACGGCGCCCGCGCCCCGACGGCCCGGACCCATAAGACCCCCTGCCGGACACCCCCGAACCGCGCCGTCTCTCGTACCGGTAGCCGCGCCCGGAGATGCCAGAGCCGCGCGATCCGCGTGACGCGCCAGAGGCATGGGCGGCGCCGAGATGCGTCATCGCCGGTGCGACATAGGCCATCCCGCTGGCAAGCCCGAGACGCGCGAGGAGCCGGCGCCGTGTCATGGTCGAACTGGTTTCTTCTTTCATCGACATCCTCCGGGTGTTGCCTCGACCCTTACCCAAGCATGTTGAGATGTTAACACGCGAACAGGCCTACGCAACAGGCGCAAGGCCCGCGCCCGTCCGGATTGGCAGTGTCCCGCCGAGGGTATGGCGGTGTCACGCCTGGTCGAGCGCCTTGGCCAGACGCGGCAACCGCGCCTTCTTTAGCAGTGGCCGCATCTCCCAGTCGTGTTCGGACAGTTCCCGCGCCTTTTGCAAGACTGTGTCGGCGACGCGGGCCACCAGATCGGGTTGTGCCTGCCAGATACCGTGCAGGAACCCATCGGGATCGGCGCGCCACAGCCCTTCCTCGGCCAGAACGCCACGCGGAAAGTCGCGCGCGTTGAGGGTCAGGATACCGTCGGCGGACCCCGCGATCGCCGCCGCCACAACATGCCGGTCCGCCGCGTCGGGCAGCCACAGCCGCGCCTCGAGCGAGGGCGGATAGGCCGTGCAGGCCCCGGGCCATCGCGCCGCCATCAGCGCGGCCTCGCCGCGCGCTTGCGCCTGCGCGTCGGGCCCGATCTTCACCACCGCACGCAGCCATTCGGCGATGATCCGGTCCGACCAGAGCGGGGTGAAGACCCCGGACCCGGCAACCCCGAGGATCATCTCGCGCATTACCGTCGGATAGATCACGCAGGTATCCAGAAGAACCTTCATAGCCGGTAGAACAGCGCCTTGAGATAACCGCTTTCGGCGAGGTTGGGATGCAGCGGGTGATCGGGGCCGGCAAAGCCCGTGTGGATCAGCTGCCCGCTGCGCCCCGTGCGCCCGATGCCGCGCGTGCAGGCGGTGCGGAAGCGGGCAAGATCCACCGCGTGCGAGCACGAGCACAGCGCCAGGTAGCCCCCCGGTGCGACGAGGCCCGCGGCCAGCCGGGCGACGCGTTCATAGGCGCGCAACCCCTTCTCCAGCGCCGGTCTCGTTGGCGCGAAGGCGGGCGGATCGCAGATCACCAGATCGAAGGTCGCGCCCTCCGCCGCAAGCGCCTCCATTACCTCGAAGGCGTCGCCGCGGCGTGTCTCGAGGCGGCTGACTACGCCCGTCCGGGCCGCCCCGTCGCGGGCAAGCTCCAATGCCGGGGCAGAACTGTCGACCGCCAAGGCATGTTGCGCGCCCGCGGCCAAGGCCGCCAGCGAGAAGCCACCGACATGGGCGAACACATCCAGCACGCGCGCGTCCCGCGCCAGTCTTGCGGCGAAGGCGTGGTTGGGGCGTTGATCGAAGTAGAGCCCGGTCTTCTGCCCGCCCGTCAGATCGGCGAGATACGTGGCGCCGTTCATCGGCACGGGCACGGGCGCGTCGGGGGCGGTACCGGCCAGCACCGCGTTTTCGCCGTCCAGCCCTTCGAGGCTGCGCGCGCGGCCGCCGGCGTTCTTCAGCACCGTCGTCACGCCCGTCACCTCGCATAGGGTGCGGGTCATCTCGGGCAACAACGCCTCGGCCCAGGCGGCGTTCGGCTGGATCACCGCGATCTCGTCGAAACGGTCGATCACCACGCCGGGCAGGCCGTCGGCTTCGGCATGGACAAGCCGGCAGAACGGCGCGTCGTAAAGCCGGGCACGCAACGCGTGGGCGCGCCTGATGCGCACCGACAGCCAGGCCGCGTCAATCCGCGCGCCGGGGTCGCGGTCGAGCATGCGCGCCATGATCTTCGAGGTAGGATTGACGGCGACGAGCCCGAGCGGCGCGCGTTCGGCATCTTCCAGAACGGCAATGGTGCCTGGGGCGAGTGCCTTGGTCCGGCGGTCTGTGACGATCTCGTTGTCGAAGACCCACGGCGCGCCATGGCGGATGGCGCGGTCCTGCACCTTGGGGCGCAGACGGATCACGGGATATGCGGGCTGTGTCATGCCGCCCCATTACGCGCTTTGCCATGACCGGGAAAGCGCCAAGTTGCGCCGCTGTCAGGTATCAGGTACCGCGCGGGCGCGACCGCCAGCCGCCCCGGCGGCGCGGATGCTCGGCCCGGGTCAGACCCTCGCGCAGCACGGCGGTCATCGGGTGATCGGGATGCGCCACGCCGTAGCGGGCGAGAAGCTGTGCGATGCCGTCTTCGGTGTCGGCGTCATCGGGCCGCGACAGCGCCCAGTCGAGAAAGATCGAGCGGCACTCGCCCGGCCCGATCCCCTCGATGCGGTAGGCCTCGCGGATCAGGCCCTTGGGGTCCAGCGGATCGCGCGCCAATGACGTCACCGCGCGGGTGCGCCGCGCGCGAGACAGGCGTCGATCACTTGCGCCGCCTCGGCACAGATCTCGTCAAGCCGGGTCTGCAACATCTCGAGGCTTTCCTCCTTCGTTTCACGCAACAGGAAGGCCGCGCCACCCTCGCCGATCTTCCCCGGCGCGAGCGGCTTGTCGGAAATCAGCCGCGCCACCATCTGCACCTTCCAGCAAAGCGCATAAGCGGCGTTCAGCGCTGCGCTGTCGGCGTCATCCAGCCAGCCGATTGCGACACCGGCCTCCAGACCGTCCGGCACGTCGCGCGTCGCGCGCCCCGCCAGCAGGTGCCCGGCCTGCGCGACGAGCTCGATCTCGAGCATCCGGCCGGGGCCCAGCTTGGCGTCCCACGGCCCGTCGGGCCGCTTGGCCTCGGCCAGCCGGGCGCGCATGTCCGACACCGCCGAGATGACCTTCGCGGGATCCGATGTCCCGGCGATCAGGTCGGCGCGAAAGCTTTCGACATCCTCGGCAAGCCCCTCGTGCCCGGCGATCGCGCGGGCGCGGGTCAGCGCCAGATGCTCCCATGTCCAGGCCTCGTCCTGCTGGTAGTTGCGGAAGGACGGCCAACTTGTGGCGACCGGCCCCTGGTTGCCCGAGGGGCGCAGCCGCATGTCCACCTCGTAAAGCCGCCCTTCGGCCATCGGTGCCGACAGCGCGGTGATCATCGCCTGCGTCAGCCGCGCGTAATAGGGCTGTGCGGCCAGCGGGCGGCGCCCGTCAGAGCCCTGCGAGCAGCCCGCGTCGTAGATCACGATCAGGTCGAGATCCGACCGCGCGTTAAGCCGCCCGACCCCGAGCGACCCCATGCCGAGCACCACCGCCCCACGCCCCGGCGGTTGCCCGTGCTTTTCGGAGAATTGCGCGACGACCCGCGGCCACAGCACGGTGATCACCGCCCCGGCGAGGTCGGCATATTGCGCGCCCGCCCGGTCGGCGTCGATCAGCCCGCGCAGGTGATGCACGCCGACGCGGAAATGCCATTCCCTGTGCCAGCGGCGGGCGGTGTCGAGGGCGCGCTCGTAATCGCTTTCGCGCGACAGCCTGTCCGAGAGCTCCGCCTCGAGCGCCGGGCGTCCGGGCCACTCGGCAAAGAAATCGCCGGCGATCACGGCATCGAACACGTCCGCGTTGCGCGCCAGGTATTGCGCCAGAACCGGCGCGGTGCCGACGATATCGACCAACAGGTCGATCAGCTGCGGATTGGCCTCGAAAAGCGAGAAGACCTGCACCCCGGCAGGCAGCCCGGCGAGAAAGCCGTCGAAGGCAAGCAGCGCCTCGTTCGGCTCGGCGGTGCGGGCCAGACGGTTCAGGATATCCGGCTTCAGGCGGTTGAAGATTTCGACCGCGCGACCCGAGCGCAGCGCGGGATAGCCGGGCCAGCGGGCGATCACATCTGCATCCAGCGTGTCGGGCACCGCCTGCGGGGCGCCGTCCTGCGTGCCGTCCTGGGCAAAGAACCCCTCGATCAGCTCGTGCACCGCGGTCAGGCGGTCGGTGAGATCGGCGCGCAGATCCGCCGCGTCGCGGCCCATGAAGGCGGCGAGGCGAGCGAATTCGTCTCTGGACGTGGGCAGGTCGTGGGTCTGCGTGTCGCGCAGCATCTGCACTCGATGCTCGACCTCGCGGTGAAAGCGGTAGTGCCGCGTCAGCGTGTCGGCGGCGTCGTGCGGCACCCAGCCCTTTTGCGCCAGCCGTTCCAGCCCTGCCACCGTGCCGCGCACCCGCAGGTCGGCGTCGCGCCCGCCGGCGATCAGTTGCCGGGTCTGGGTGAAGAACTCGATCTCGCGGATGCCGCCGCGGCCGAGCTTCATGTCGTGCCCTTCAATGCACAGCCGCCCGCCCAGACCCTTGTGCGCGCGGATCGCCAGCCGCATGTTGTGCGCGTCGTCGATTGCCGCGAAATCCAGATGCTTGCGCCAGACGAACGGCCGCAGCGTCTCGAGGAACCGCGCGCCCGCGTCGAGATCGCCCGCGCAGGGCCGCGCCTTGATCCATGCGGCGCGTTCCCAGGTGCGCCCCAAGCTTTCGTAATAGGTTTCCGCCGCCGCCATCGCCATGCAGACCGGGGTGACGCCGGAATCCGGGCGCAGCCGCAGATCGGTGCGAAAGACGTAGCCTTCGGCGGTGCGGTCGTTGAGCATCCCGGCCATCTTGCGCGTCGCCCGCACGAGGCTGGCGCGCGCCTCGTGGAAATCGTCGCGGGCATAGCGCGTCTCGTCGAAAAGGCAGATGAGGTCGATGTCGGAGCTGTAATTGAGCTCGTATGCGCCCATCTTGCCCATGGCGAAGACAACCATCCCGGCACCGGTGGCCAAATCGTCCTCTGTCATGCCCGGCAGCTTGCCCCGCCGGATCTCGGCGCCGAGCGCGGCCCGCAGCGCCAGGTCGCAGGCGCGGTCGGCGAATTGGGTCAGGCGCGAGGTCGCCTCTTCAAGCGACCAGACCCCGGCGAGATCGGCCAGCCCGATCAGCAGGGCGACCCGGCGCTTGGCTGCGCGCAACGCGTCGGAGAGACGGTCGGGCGGCACCTCTGCAAGATCGGCGAGAAGCGTCTCGAAGGCTTGCTCGGGCGCATCGAACGCAGCCTCGAGCCAGTCGGCCTCTTGCGGGATCAGCGATTTCAGGAACGGGCTGCAGCCCCCCGCCCCGGCCAGCAGGTCCGAGAGCGGACCGGCAAGGTCCGGCAGGGCCGCACGCGCCTCGTCCCCGTCCTCGGGGTCGTAGGGGCGCGGCACGCGGGTGATGCGATCAGCGAAATTCATGAGACAGAGTGATACAAGCCGCAACGGGCTGGTCAATGCCCCGTCGCCTTGGAATACTGCCACGAAACGGGAGGGGATCCATGAGCAAGAGCGTGCGCCGCGTGACCCTGGCGTTGCAGGAGGCCGGGCTGGACATCGCGCCGGTCGAGATCGGCGATGCGACGACCGCGGCGATGGCGGCGGCGCTGATCGGGTGCGACGTGGCCCAGATCGCCAAATCGGTCATGCTGCGCGGCGAGATCAGCGGCGAGGCCGTGCTTTTCGTCACCTCCGGCGCAGCGCGGGTCGATGACGCGCGGGCCATGGCTGTCGCGGGCGAGGCGCTTGGCAAGGCGGACGCCGCCCTCATCCGCGCGCAGACCGGCTTTGCCATAGGCGGGGTGGCCCCGGTCGGGCACCTGACCCGCCCACGCGCGTTCTTCGATGCCCATCTGCTGGAGTTCGCGCAGGTCTGGGCCGCGGCGGGCACGCCACGCCACCTTTTCGGGATATCGCCGCAGGCTCTGGTGACGCTCAGCGGGGCCGAGGTGTCCGAGTTCACCGCGTGACGCCTTGCAATTCTCGCCCCGCGTTGCAACCTTGAGCCCATTCGAAACCGCAACGGACATGACCGCGCATGAGCGACGTCACATGGCACCTGCCCGATCCGGACCTGCAGCCGGAATTCTACGCCGACGTCGCGGCCAAGCGCCTTGTGGCGTTCATCGTGGACACGCTGGTGATCCTGGTCATCAGCCTGCTCGTCGTGCCGTTCACCGCGTTCACGGGGCTGTTCTTCTTTCCCGTGCTGATGGCGGTGGTGGGCTTCGCCTACCGCGTGGTGACCATCGCGCGGGGCTCGGCCACCTGGGGGATGGGCCTGATGGCGATCGAGTTTCGGGCCGCCGACGGCCAGCGGTTCGACCTTACGCTCGCCTTCGCGCACACGCTGGGGCTGACCGTGTCCTTCGCGCTGCCGGTGCTGCAGGTGATCTCGATCGTGCTGATGCTGACCCAGCCGCGCGGTCAAGGCCTGTCAGACCTGGTGCTGGGCAGCGTCGCGATCAACCGGCGGGCGGCGATGTGACGGGCCGCGACATGACAGGCCGGTGACAACCCTCTTGGCGACCGCACCCTTGGTTGTTACGTTACCCGAAAGACAAGAAGACGGTTCCGGACAAACGCATGCGACACACGCTTCCCATTGCGCCGCAATTCTACGTGACGGCCCCGCAACCCTGCCCCTATCTGCCGGGCCGGATGGAGCGCAAGCTGTTCACGGCGCTGCAGGGCAGCGATGCGCAAAGCCTCAATGACGGGCTGTCGAAACAGGGCTTTCGCCGCTCGCAGAACGTGCTCTACCGGCCGTCCTGCGCGGATTGCGCCGCCTGCCTGTCGGCGCGGATCGACGTGGGTGCCTTCGCCCCCTCGAAAAGCCAGAAGCGCACCTTGAAGCGCAACGCGCATCTGCGCCGCCGCGCCACGTCGCCTTGGGCCACCGAGGACCAGTACAACCTCTTTCGCCGTTACCTTGAAAGCCGTCACGCCGCCGGCGGCATGGCCGACATGGACACGTTCGAATTCGCCGCGATGGTCGAAGAGACGCCGATCCGCACGCGGGTGGTGGAATACAGCGATGCCGAGACCGGCGACCTCGTGGCGGTTTGCCTGACCGACATCCTCGATGACGGGGTCAGCATGGTGTACTCCTTCTTCGAACCGGACCGCCCGAAGGCCTCGCTTGGCACCTATATCATCCTCGATCATGTCGAGATCGCGCGTGAGAACGCGCTGCCTTACGTGTATCTCGGCTACTGGGTGCCCGGCAGCCCCAAGATGGGCTACAAGGCCGCGCTTTCGGGGCTGGAGGTCTATGCCGACGGCAAATGGCAGAAGATGCGCGACCCGGAGGATTTCAAGGCGCAGGCGCATCCGCTGGTCAATGACCCGATCTCGGAACAGGTGGCCAATATCGCCCTGCCCGACGGGACGCCAAGGCGGCGCAACCGCTGAACCGCGTCACCCCCCGGGGCAGCCCTCGATCTCGACCGCGTCGCCGGTGCTGAGCACCGTGAGGCGCAGACCCGAGCGGTCGATCATGAAGCCCTGCCTTTCGACATGATGCACCTCGGTCACGGCGCGCAGGCGGTCGCCATGCCTCGTGGTGTCGGACTGCGAGACCCAGAGATCCTCGGTGTCGGTCTCGACCACGACCCATTCGCGCGCGCCCATCGGTTTCATGTCGATCTCGGCCACCAGCCGCAGCCCACCGCCCTCGAGCGGAGTCATCGTGCAGGCAACACGGCCCACGCCGGCCTCTTGCGCGGTATAGGGCCTCGCGGCGAGCGCCGCGGCGATCCGCGGGTCGCGCTCGTCGCCGCCCGGCGGCAACTGCGCGGCTACCGTCATATCGACCGGCACGCAGATATCCTTGCAGATCCCGATCTCGATCCGCGCCTCCAGCGACACTGCGCGGTCGGCCCGGCGGGGCGTCAGGCGCAGCGGGAGCACGAGATCGCGCTCGTAGCCGATGGTGCGCATGCCGCTTGTCACGGTCTGTTGCGGCGTCGGCCAGACGATGTCCACCGCGTCGAGGTTGCCCGATCCGCGCCAGTCGATCCGCGGCGGGATGCCGGCATCGCCGGGGGCGCGCCAATAGGTCTTCCATCCTTCCGCAAGGCTGAACTGCAGCGCCGCCATGTGGGTGCCGTCGGCGTCCTGCCAGCCCGGCAGGATGCGCACGGTGACCATGTCGGCGGGCGAGCGCGCGGCAAGCGGCGGGGCAAGCGCCACAAGCAGGGCGAGGAAGGCGGCAATGGTCCGGATCATCATCCCCGTCTCATGCCGGATGCGCGGGCAAATGCCAACTCACATTCGGGCGAGCGGGCTTTCGCCACGAAATCCGGGCGCGGCGCGCACAGCCGGCTTGCACAGACGGCCCCCTGCCGCCATGCTGAGACCATGACCGATCATGACACCGACGACCCCCAAGAGCTGGATCTGACAGGAAAACTCCTGATCGCCCTGCCGGGCATGGGCGATCCGCGCTTCACCAATGCGCTCGTATTCATCTGTGCACACTCGCCCGAGGGCGGGATGGGGCTGATCATCAACAAGCCGACGGACGAGTTGCGGCTGCGGGATCTGCTGGATCAGTTGTCGATCGAGGCTGGAAATGACATGCGCAACCTGCCGGTGCATTTTGGCGGGCCGGTCGAGCATGGGCGCGGGTTCGTGCTGCATGACGCGGGCTACACCTCGGCGATCTCGACGCTGGAGATCGGCGAGGCCTTCGCGATGACCGCCACGCTGGATATCCTCGAGGACCTGGCCGAGGGGCGCGGACCGGCCAGCGCCTTGATCGCATTGGGATATGCGGGCTGGGGCCCGGGTCAGCTGGAGGCCGAACTGGCCCAGAACGGCTGGCTGACCTGCGACGCGGATGCCGATCTGGTGTTCAAAACCAAGGATGCCCGCAAGTGGGAAACCGCGCTCGACCGGCTGGGCGTGTCGGCGCTGATGCTGTCCTCGGATGGCGGCCGCGCCTGAGCGCTCGCGTACAGGGTGTACGTTGCGGACGCGCGAAACGTACGCAAATCGTCGCCGGTTGTGCCGTGGGCCACGAGGGCGGCTGACCGGGGCTGAATCGAGCGGGGCAAAAGCGGCATGCGCGACGACGACAAGACCGATCTGCCCGGCTGGCTGGGCCTGCGCAAAATCCCGGATCTGACCAAGGCCCGATGGCTGGGACCGCTTTTGATGATCGGTTCGGGACTGATCGTCGGCGGGCTGTTCCTGCTGGCGCTTCTCACGGCGTTTATCCTCCTATCCTCTGCCGCCTTCGGGTCACTGCTCGATGACCCTCGAAGCGCGCTTGGGGTTGGCGGCGTGACCGTCGCGCTGATCGGCGCGCCCTTCGTGATCTGGCGCTCGGTCGTGGCGCAGAAGACCGTGAACGTCACCGAACAGGGCCACATCACCGACCGGATCAACACGGCGGTCGAGGGGCTGGGGGCCGAGAAAACCGTAAGTCGCATTGGACGCATAGTCAAAGTCAAGGCACCCGACGGACACGTCCGGCAGGAAATCAAGTGGGCCGGCGGCAAGTTGAAAGAGGTCGAGGGCGACAAGATTGACGCGGAAGGAGATTGGCAGGTTTTTAATGAGACCTTGCCCAATCTCGAAGTGCGGATCGGGGCGATCTACGCGCTGGAGCGGATCGCGCAGGACAGCGACCGCGACCATGTGCAGATCATGGAGATCCTCTGCGCCTATATCCGCCAGAACGCCCCGGCCCCCGAGACCGACGACTGGCCGGTGCTTGAGATGAAAGAGGGCGAATACGACGGGCCGCTAAAGGCGGACTGGGAAGAACGTCTCGAAGCGTTCCGCGAAAAGCAGGTGTCGGCCAAAGCGGCACTCAGGGTGCGCGAGGATATCCAGGTGGCGCTGACGGTGATCGGGCGGCGTAGCGCGCGACAGCGGCGACTGGAGGCCGGGCGCGGGAAAGAGGCTGACTTTTCCTTTGACGCGCCCTTCCCCGAGTATGACGGGCCGGAGGAGCGGCTTAGTCCGGACGCGTTGGACGCCTACCTCGAAAAGCTGGCGGCATGGAAAAGCGACCTTGAGGATTACGAGGGGTACCGGCTCGATCTGCGCGGGACCGATCTGCGCGGCGCGGATCTTGCCGAACGCGAACTGCAAGGCGCGAAGCTGAACGGCACATATCTTCAAGGGGCGGACCTCGTGGGGGCAAGGTTGCAGGGGGCGGTCCTCTGGCAGGCGCGGTTGCGGGGATCACGCCTTAGGCAGGCGCGGTTGCAGGGGGCGGACCTCATGCGGGCCGGGTTGGAGGGCGTGTTTCTTTGGAATGCGCAGTTGCAGGGGGCGAAGCTCTGGGAAGCGCGGTTGCAGGGGGCAAACCTCGGGGAGGCACGGTTGCAGGGGGCGAATTTCGCGGCTGCGCGGTTACAGGGGGTACGCCTACTGGAGGCGCGGTTGCAGGGGGCGAAGCTCTGGGCGGCGCGGTTGCAGGGGGCGAACCTCAGGGCGGCGCGGTTGCAGGGGGCCGGCCTAGCGGAGGCACGGTTGCAGGGGGCGTTCCTCGGGGAGGCGCGGTTTGACGCGCATACATCCCTGACTGCGGCACCTCTTCGAGGTGCCGCAGTCAGGGATGTGGATTTTACGACCATACCACAAATCGCAGACCATTTGCAGGGCATTTTCGGCGATGCCAGTGTCACCCTGCCCGACGGGCATGGGCCGGGGCATGAAAGTTGGCCCGCGCATTGGCCGAGTGTCAAATTGAACCCACGGGATTTCGTCACTCAATGGCAGGCATGGCTAAAGGATCTGGAAACAGAGGATCCGCCCGATCCGCCCCAACCCGAACATCCCGCGTGAAAGGCGGTCCATAGCGCGTCCGCGTGCCCTCGCCTGCCCCCGCCCGATACGCCGGTCTCGGGTCCGAGTCCGCCCGCGCCGTGGCGGACGCGATTTGGGCTTGAGCGGGAAGTCGGGGATATCGTGATGAGCCGCGCATCGACGGGCCGGGGTGCGGCGAACCGGCGTGAACTTGGCAGTGCTTTATGGCAGCCACGTCAGGAAAAGATCCGAGCGTTGCGCAGGTTGCAGCCAAATCGCCGTGCCGGGGGGCGGCGTCATGCCGGAGGCATGCTTCCAGCATGACGATGCGCGGCGGCCTGCGGCCTTGAGTCCGCGCAGGGCTTCGGTGTCGACCGGCAGATCAAGGTCCATTCGTGTCCGCCGCGGCCGAAGGTTGGCATAGGCTGATGCGCGCCAGCAGGCACCGCCCGGACGCCGGCAGGTTGCAGCCCGCGTGCGGTCATGCCGCGCCCCGACGCAAACCGCGTGCGGCTTGAACAATGAACGCGGGCGTGTCACGATCCCCTGCACAGCGACCCCGCGTCGCGACGGGCGCGGCGAGGGCTGACAAGAACAAGACAAAAGACCCTGTCAATGACTCTGGGAGGAGATCGACATGAAGATCCTGACAACCACCCTGTCGGCGCTGGCGCTGAGCGTCGGCTCGACCGCCGCGATGGCCGCCTGCGACGATGGCGAGACCGTCGTCAAGTTCAGCCATGTGACCAATACCGACAAGCACCCCAAGGGCATCGCGGCCTCGCTGCTGCAAGAGCGCGTCAATGCCGAGATGGACGGCACGATGTGCATGGAGGTGTATCCGAACTCGACCCTCTACAATGACGACAAGGTGATGGAGGCGATGCTGCAGGGCGATGTGCAGCTGGCCGCGCCCAGCCTGTCGAAATTCGAGACCTTCACCAAGAAGTACCGGCTGTTCGACCTGCCGTTCCTGTTCGAGAACATCGACGCCGTGGATGCGTTCCAGGCGTCCGAGACCGGGCAGGCGCTTCTGGACACGATGCAGCGGCGCGGGCTGCAGGGACTGGCCTACTGGCATAACGGCATGAAGCAGATGTCGGCCAACGTGCCGCTGCTGGAGCCGTCGGATGCCGAAGGCCTGAAGTTCCGCGTGCAGCCCTCGGAGGTGCTGGTGGCGCAGTTCGAGCAGATGGGCGCCAACCCGCAGAAGATGGCCTTTTCCGAGGTCTACGGCGCGTTGCAGCAGGGCGTCGTGGACGGCCAGGAAAACACCTGGTCCAACATCTACGGCAAGAAGTTCTTCGAGGTGCAGGACGGCATCACCGAGACCAATCACGGCATCATCGACTACATGCTGGTGACCAGCGTCGATTTCCTCGACAGCCTCGAGCCGGATGTGCGCGAGCAGTTCCTGACCATCGTCGACGAGGTGACCGAGACCCGCAACAGCAAGTCGGTCCAGGTCAATCAGGAGGCCAGGCAGGCGATCATCGATGCCGGCGGCACGGTGCGCGAACTGACGCCCGAGCAGCGCCAGACATGGGTCGACACGATGAAGCCCGTCTGGGAGCAGTTCGAGGGCGATGTCGGGGCCGAGAACCTCGAGGCGGCGGTCGCGGCGGAACCCGCATCGTGAACCGGTGACCTGACGGCCCGCCCCGTTGCCGCGGGGCGTGCCGCGCCGTTCGGACGGGCGCTTTGGTGCCCGTCCTTTTTGCCAGATCCGAAAGCAGCACGAGGAACCGGGACGATGCGGCACAGGACCGGGCTGATCGACCAGATCGAGGAGACGGTGATCGCCGTGCTTCTGGGGCTGATGACGCTGACCACCTTCGCCAACGTGGTGGCGCGCTACATCTTCAACTCCAACATCCTGTGGGCGCTGGAGCTGACGGTCTACATGTTCGGCTGGCTGGTGCTGCTGGGCGCGTCCTATGCCGTCAAGAAGAACGCGCACCTGGGTGTGGACGCGATCGTCGACCTGTTCTCGCGGCCCGTGCGGCGGGGCCTCGCTTTGGTCGCGATCGGCGCCTGCATCGTCTTCGCGCTGCTGCTGGTGAAGGGATCCTACGACTACTGGGCGCCGTTCGCCGATCTGCCCCCCACGACGGGCCGCTGGATCCCCACCGGCTTTGACGCGGGGGCCCGCAGCATGAGTTTCTACGAGGCGCAGGACATTCCCATGATCGACGCGTTCGGCTTTCTCGAAGGGCTGATCAATTACGGCGAATCCTACGAGAAGCTGCCCAAGGTGATCCCCTACGCGGTGCTGCCGATTGCCTCGCTGCTGCTGCTGCTGCGGTTCGTTCAGGCGGCGGTCGCCGTCTGGCGCGGCGACATCGACCGGATCGTCGCCAGCCACGAGATCGAGGACACGGCCGGGGCGGACCCGGTCGACGGCCATGACGGGGAAACGCGCTGATGGATGTGGTGCTGCTGTTTTCGATGGTGATCGGCCTGCTGCTGATCGGGGTGCCGATCGCGATCTCGCTGGGCCTCAGTTCGACGATCTTCCTGCTGGTCTATTCCGGCAGTTCGCTGGGGTCGGTCGCAGGCACGCTCTTCGAGGCGTTCGAGGGCCATTTCACACTGCTGGCGATCCCCTATTTCATCCTCGCCTCGGCCTTCATGACCACCGGCGGGGTGGCGCAGCGGATCATCCGGTTCTCGATCGCCTGCGTCGGGCACCTGCCGGGGGGCCTCGCCATCGCCGGGGTGTTTGCCTGCATGCTGTTCGCGGCGCTGTCGGGATCGTCGCCGGCCACGGTGGTCGCCATCGGCACGATCGTGATCGCCGGCATGCGGCAGGTCGGCTACACGCGCGACTTCGCCGCCGGGGTGATCTGCAATGCCGGCACGCTGGGGATCCTCATTCCGCCCTCGATCGTGATGGTGGTCTACGCGGCCTCGGTCGACGTGTCGGTGGGGCGGATGTTCCTTGCGGGCGTCATCCCGGGCCTGCTGGCCGGGCTGATGCTGATGACCACGATCTACGTGATCGCCAAGCTGCGCGACCTGCCCAAGGGCGACTGGCAGGGCTGGTGCGAGATCTGGGCGGCCGGGCGCGATGCCGCCTGGGGGCTGTTCCTGATCGTCATCATCCTCGGCGGCATCTATGGCGGCATCTTCACGCCGACAGAGGCGGCGGCCGTCGCGGCGGTCTACGCCTTCGTCATCGCCACCTTCGTCTACCGCGACATGGGGCCGCTGGCGACCACCGGCGCGGATGCCAACACGCCGCTCTGGCGCAAGCCGCAGGCGCTGATCACCGCCTTCGTGCATCCCGATACCCGCGACACGCTGCTCGAGGCGGGCAAGCTGACCGTCACCCTGCTTTTCGTGATCGCCAACGCGCTGCTGCTGAAACACGTGCTGACCGACGAGCAGATCCCGCAGGGCATCGCCAACACGCTGCTGGCGGCGGGGCTGGGGCCGGTTATGTTTCTCGTGATGGTCAACGTGATCCTGCTGATCGGCGGGCAGTTCATGGAACCCTCGGGCCTTCTGGTGATCGTGGCGCCGCTGGTCTTTCCCATCGCCATGGAGCTGGGGATCGATCCCATCCATCTCGGCATCATCATGGTGGTCAACATGGAGATCGGGATGATCACCCCGCCGGTAGGGCTCAACCTCTTCGTGACATCCGGCGTGGCGGGGATGCCGATGATGGCGGTGGTGCGCGCGGCGCTGCCCTTTCTCGCGGTGCTCTTCGTGTTCCTGATCATGATCACCTATATCCCGTGGATCTCGACGGTGCTGCCCAACACCTTCATGGGCCCCGAGATCATCCTCGACTGACGCGCGCCGGGCGCCGGCATTTGCCGTTTGAAAAGCGCCCGGCGCGGCGCTAGGTATCGCGCTCCGGCAGGGCGGCATCTGCGCACTCGCCCCGCCACCCGCCGCAGGAGGGCCCCCCGCGTGACCGACAAGACCCGACCCGTGGACCGCGAGGCGTTCCTCGCCGCGATGCGGCTGGTGGCCTCGACCGTCACGGTGGTCACCACCGACGGCGCGTCGGGCAAGGTCGGCGCGACGGTCAGCGCCTTCACCTCGCTGTCGGCCGACCCGCCCGCGGTGCTGGTCTGCCTGCGCTCGGACAGCCGGATCGCGCGCGCGGTGGCCGCCAATCGCGGCTTTTGCGTCAACGTGCTGCCCGAGGATGCCGCGGATGTCGCGCGCGCCTTTGCCGGCCCCTCGCCCGAGGATCCCGCCGACCGCTTCGCGGGGCTGGCGATCACTGACACCGCGCATGGCCCGATCCTGCCGCGCGCCACCGCCTTCACCTGCGCGCTGACCGAGGAGGTGATCCATGGCAGCCACGCGATCTGCATCGGCGCGGTGACCGCGATCAGCAATGCCGGGCGACGCCCGCTGGCCTATCTCAGCGGCGATTTCCACATCGTGCGCCCGCAGGGCGAGTGACCACGCGCGCATTTCATCTTTCCGAAAATACTCGAATCGCGTGGCTGGCCAAACCGTGCCCCGCCTGCCATATCGGCGCGCAGATCCCCCCACGGAGAGACGCCCATGACCCGCATCATCACCGCCCTCGACGATATTTCCGACGGCTATGACACGCTGTTCGTCGATCTCTGGGGCTGCGTGCATGACGGGGTCCGCGCCCTGCCCGACGCGGTCGCCGCACTCCGCGCCTACCGCGCGCGCGGCGGCGCGGTGGTGCTGGTCACCAACTCGCCCCGCGCCCGCCGCGGCATCGAGAAACAGCTGGCCGAGTTCGGCGTGCCCGGGGACGCCTGGGACAGCATCGCGACCTCCGGCGACAGCGCGCGCGCGGCGATGTTCCGCGGCGCGGTGGGGACAAGGGTCTGGTTCATGGGCCAGTCCTTCGACCACCGCTTCTTCGAGCCGCTGGAGGTGATCGAGGACCCGGTAGA
This sequence comes from Roseovarius sp. D22-M7, assembly GCF_037083785.1. Taxonomy (NCBI): domain Bacteria; kingdom Pseudomonadati; phylum Pseudomonadota; class Alphaproteobacteria; order Rhodobacterales; family Roseobacteraceae; genus Roseovarius; species Roseovarius sp. D22-M7. The sequence goes on along the minus strand of NZ_JBAPKY010000003.1, from coordinate 76,353 downwards.
GATCGCCTGCGTCCCGCTGGACGAGGCCGAGGGGATCGCCTGCGTCGGCCCGTTCGATCCGATGGCCGATCCCGAAACGCTGCGCCCGCAGCTTCTTCATGCCAAGCAGAAGGGGCTGAAGCTGCTTTGCGCCAACCCCGATATCGTCGTCGATCGCGGCGATGTCCGCGAGTGGTGCGCGGGGGCCGTGGCGCGGCTTTATACCGAGATGGGGGGGACAAGCCTTTATTTCGGCAAGCCGCACCCGCCGATCTACGATCTCGCGCGGCGCCGGCTGACGGCGCTGGGCCGCGACGCCGACACCTTCCGCACGCTGGCCATCGGCGACGGCGCGCAGACCGATATCGCGGGCGCGATGGGCGAGGATATCGATTCGCTCTTCATCAGCGGCGGACTGGCCGCCGACGAGACCAAGACCACCCAGCAGCCCGACGCGGACGCCCTGCGCGCCTATCTCGAACGGGAGGGCGTCGCGCCGACCTACAGCATCGGCCATCTGCGCTAAGCGACCGCCAGTCACCCCGGTGACAGAAATTCCTTGATCTTTCTGCATCCGCAAAGTAATAAAATTCCAATGCAGGCCAGAAAAGCGCCGCAATATTACCAGTCCAATTTTTTGGGCCAAGCCAGCCGGAGGGTGAAAATGTTGGATAACATGCCGCGCGGGACGATCTGCATCGAGGATATCGAGATGGGCATGACCCGTCACCTGCGCAAAGTGGTGACAGATCGCGACATAGAGATGTTCGCCGAGGTCTCGACCGACCACAACCCGGTGCATCTCGATGACGCCTACGCGCAGGACACGATCTTCGAGGGGCGGATCGCGCATGGCATGCTGACCGCCGGGCTGATTTCCGCGGTGATCGGCGAGCAGTTGCCGGGGCATGGCACGGTCTACATGGGCCAGACGCTGAAATTCCTCGGCCCCGTGCGGCCCGGCGACATGGTGCATGCCGAGGTCGAGGTCGTGGGCATCGATCACGGCAAGCGCCGCGTGCAGCTCGACTGCCGGTGCCTGGTGAACAATAAGAAGGTGCTGATCGGCGAGGCCACGGTGCTTGCGCCCTCGCGCAAGTTCGACTGACAGGCGGCTTGCGCGCGGGGCCGGCTGACCGCATCGTCGGCGCATGAGCCAGCCACCCACCTGGGGCCTCGTCGCCACGATCAAGGCGCCTACGCGCGAGACCCTCGATTTCGCCGCGCATCATCTCGATCTCGGCGCGCATCGCGTGTTCATCTATCTCGATTCGCCGGACCCGGCGGCGCAGGCGGCGTTGCGCGCGCATCCCAAGTGCCGCGTGATCCTCTGCGACGAGGCCTATTGGCGACGCCGGACGCGCCGCGGGCGGCCAGACCGGCACCAGCCGCGGCAAAGCCTCAACGCCACGCATTGCCTCGACCGGCGGCCGCAGGTCGACTGGCTGGCACATGTCGACGTGGACGAGTTCCTGTGGCCCGCCACGCCGCTGGGCGCGCAACTGGCCGACCTGCCCGCATCGGCAATGAGCGCGCGCGTGCGCCCGATCGAGGCGCTGGCGCCGGATTCGGGCGATCCGGCCCCCGCGGGCCCGCGGTGGTTCAAGTCCTGCGCGCTGGCGCAGTCCCGCCGCCGCGAGGAGACCGACGCGATCTATCCCGGTTTCGGGCCGCATCTGAATGGCGGGTTCCTGAGCCATGTCGCCGGCAAGGTGTTCGTGCGCACCGGGCTGGACGGGCTGAGCCTGCGCATCCACAACGCGCTGCGGCACGGCGTCAAGGACGACGCGCCCGCGCTTCTGCCCGGTACGTGGCTGTGCCACCTGCATGCCGAAAGCTGGGATCACTGGCAGGCGCGCTACCGCTTCCGGCTGCGGCGGGGATCCTACCGGCCGGGGCTGAAACCCGCGCCGCTGTCGCGGGACGCGCCGACGCTCCACGCGCTGTTGCAGCGGCTGGAGGCCGAGGGCGGCGAGGCCGCGCTGCGCCGGTTCTACACCGAGGTCTGCACGGCGACGCCGGACTTGCGCGCGCGGCTGGCCGCGCATGGCCGGCTGCATGCCGTCGACCTCGACCTCGGCGCCGGGCGCGCGCGGCATTTTCCCGGCCATGGCGCGAATCGTTAACGGCCACGGGCCGCATTGCATTGACCCCTCCCCATGCATCGTTTACACGTCCCGTCGCGGGTCATCCTTGTGACGAACCACAGGCCCACCAGGGGCCCGACCCGGCGACAGACGCACGGGCCTGATTGTGTCCGTAAAAAACGGATACGCATGACAAAGTTTTCTGATCTCAACCTCAATCCCAAGGTTCTGAAGGCCGTCGAAGAGGCGGGCTACGAGACGCCGACGCCGATCCAGGCCGCGGCCATTCCCGCCGCCCTCGCCGGCCGCGACGTTCTGGGGATCGCCCAGACCGGCACCGGCAAGACCGCCGGCTTCACGCTGCCGATGCTGTCGATGCTGGCCCGCGGCCGGGCCCGGGCGCGGATGCCGCGCAGCCTCGTGCTGTGCCCCACGCGCGAACTGGCCGCACAGGTGGCCGAGAATTTCGACACCTATTCCAAGCACCTGAAACTGACCAAGGCGCTGCTGATCGGCGGCGTCAGCTTCAAGGAGCAGGACAAGCTGATCGACAAGGGCGTGGATGTGCTGATCGCCACGCCGGGCCGGCTTCTGGATCATTTCGAGCGCGGCAAGCTGTTGCTGACCGGCGTGCAGATCATGGTGGTGGACGAGGCCGACCGGATGCTCGACATGGGGTTCATCCCCGATATCGAGCGGATCTTCTCGCTGACGCCGTTCACCCGGCAGACGCTGTTCTTCTCGGCAACCATGGCCCCCGAGATCGAGCGAATCACCAACACCTTCCTGTCGGCCCCCGAGCGCGTCGAGATGGCCCGCCAGGCCACCGCGTCGGAGACCATCGAGCAGGGCGTGGTGATGGCCAAGCCGTCGCGCCGCGACCGCGCCGATACCGAGAAGCGCAAGCTGCTGCGCGCGCTGATCGACCGCGAAAGCGACGCGCTGAGCAACGCGATCATCTTCTGCAACCGCAAGATCGACGTGGATGCCGTCGCCAAGTCGCTGAAGAAATACGGCTATGACGCCGCACCGATCCATGGCGACCTGGAACAGAGCGTCCGCACGCGCACCCTGGACGGGTTCCGCAACGGCGATCTGAAGTTCCTAGTGGCCTCGGACGTGGCGGCGCGCGGCCTCGACGTGCCGGCGGTCAGCCACGTGTTCAACTTCGACGTGCCGGGACACCCCGAGGATTACGTGCACCGCATCGGCCGCACCGGGCGCGCCGGGCTGACCGGCAAGGCGCTGATGATCTGCAACCCGAAGGACGAAAAGAACTTTGCCGCCATCGAGACGTTGCTGCAAAAGGAGATCCCGCGGCTTGATAACCCGGTGACGCCCAGCACCACCGACGAGCCCGAGCGCGACGAGGCGGTCGCCGGATCGCCCGACAAGGGCGACGACAAGCCGGCGGGCGGCAAGCCCCGCCGCCGCAACGTCAGCCGCAAGAAGACGCCGAAGGACGAGGCCGGGGACACGCCCGCGCAGGCCGCGACGCCCGCGCCCGCGCCGGAAGACACGCCTGCGCCGCAGGGAGCCGCGGACGCCGAGCCGACCGCACCGCAGGCGGACACCCCGGCCGAGACCCCGCCGGCCGAGACCGCCCCCGCCGCGCGCGCGCCGCGCCGGCGCGGAGCCGGGCGCGGCGGCGAGAAGGCCGGCAGCTCGGACCAGCAGGGCGGCAAGGTCGTCGGGATGGGCGATCACATGCCCACCTTCATCGCGCTCAGCTTCGAGGAGCGCCGCGCCGGCTAACCCCGGACGGGTGGCGCGGCGGCAGCCCGCGCACGACCCATTCATCTGGTGCCCACGCACCGCTGAAAGCCGCGTAACCCGCCCGTGTGTGGATCGACTGAAACAGATGAGCCCCCGAGCCCCGACGCGGGGCATGCCGCCCGAATGACAAGATCGGGGGGTAGCTTCGAGCCCGAAGCAACTAATTTCCCTCGTGCGGCAAGGCTATTCCAGTTCGTCCAATCCTCGCTTGAGCAAGTCGGCCATGCCGCTTGCCTCCATGTGCAGCCGCAATCTTTGATTGTAGCCTCCGGGAGCGTTCAGGGCTTCGATAAGTGCGGTGCTTTCGGTCACTGACAGGTTCGAGGCGACAAGTGCGCGCAGGAATGCTTCGGCTTGGGGTTTGTCCGAAACGCGTTCTCCGAGCCATTCGGATGCGTCGCCCACCATCCGCGCGACGACAGAAAGGACGGCCTGTGCACAAATGTAAGCAGCCATCTCGTGGGGGGTCCCCAGAGGGAAGATGCTGTTTCTCGCGCCGAATATCTCCTCAATCAGCCGCGCATCGCCCTGCATCATGATCGGTGAACCGCCCTTGGATATTGCGGGAAACGGCATCATGATTGCGACGGCGCGCGCAGGGCGCACCATGGCGTCCACCTGTTCCAACGTCGCGCCCGCCATGAACGTTATGATCTTGTGTTCTTCACGAAACTCCAGATTTCCCAAAACCTCCGGAGCAACCTCGGCCATCAGTCCCAGGAAAACCAAGTCGCTTGCGTCGACGACGCCCTGATTATCCGCGATGCTGACGTTCTGGAACTCGTCCGCGAGCGCCTGAGCGTAACTCGCGCTGCGCTTGGAAATCGTGATCTGATGGTCGTCATCCGCTATGCCCCTCACTACGGCGCTCGCGATCGTCCCACATCCAATCACCCCGATCCGCATGATGCTTCTCCACTTTTGACAAGACCATCATACAGATCAACATCAGGTTTGTCCGCAAAGCCGCAGGCGAGGGGTCGAAATGTCTGAGTGGCGACACTTGGCCGGGTCGAGAGCGAGGGTTCAGGCGGCGATCACGATATCCGCGCATAGCCCGCCCAGCCGGTCGCTTTGCGCCAGCCGCAGCGTGCCGCCATGCGCGCGCGCCACGTCGATGACGATCGACAGCCCCAGCCCGACGCCGGTGCCGCGGTTCTGGTTGCGCGCCGGTTCCAGCCGGGTGAAGGGCTTGACCGCCTCGCCGCGATCCTCGGGCGCGATGCCCGGCCCGTCATCCTCGACCCGGATGCGCAAGGCCGCGTCGGTCAGCGTGACCGACACCTCGGCGCGGGTGCCGTAGCGCACCGCGTTGTTGATGAGATTTTCCAGCGCCCGCCGCATCGCGAGCCGGCGCAGGCTGACCTGCCCGTCCTCGCCCGAGGCCGCGTGCAGCACCACCGGAATGCGCGCGCGTTGCATGTCCGCCACGACCTGGCGGACCAGCGCGACGGGATCGAGCGGCTCTGCCGTGCCCTCCTGCGCGCCATGCGCGAAATCGAGAAACCCGTCGAGCAGGCGTTCCATGTCCTCGACATCGCGGCGCATCGGTTCGGCCTCGTCCTCGTCGAGCATCGCCAGCGACAGCCGCAGCCGCGTCAGCGGCGTGCGCATGTCGTGGCTGACCCCCGACAGCATCAGCGTGCGCTGCTCGATCTGGCGCTCGATCCGGGCGCGCATGTCGATGAAGGCGGCCCCCGCCGCGCGCACCTCGCGGGCGCCCTTCGGGCGGTAGTCCACGTGGCGCCCGCGCCCGAACGCCTCGGCCGCCTCGGCCAGCCGGGTGATCGGCCGCAGCTGGTTGCGCATGTAGACGAACGAGATCGCCGTCATCAGCACGCCCACGCCCATGATGTTCACGAACAGCAGGTAGGGCCGCCGGGCCGAGACGTAGCGGCGCGCGAAGCTGAGCTTCATCAGCCCGGAATCGTCGTCGATATAGACATGCACGCTTTGGTCGTCGGGCAGGGCGAGGCGGGCGAAACCGGGGATCAGGTCGCGCATCTCGCGCAGCACCACGATGCCGGAGAAATCGTACCAGCGTCGCAGGTTGTCCGGCGGCAGCGCGTCCTCGGCGACATAGCTCATCGAGATCCCGAGGGCCGCGGCGATGGCCGGATCCTCGGTGCTGCGCACGAGGTCTATCTCGCGGGCCATGCCGCGGGTCAACTGCTCGGTGACGCCCTCGAAATGGCGCTGCACGATGACGATCGACGCCACCAGCAGCAGCGCGACCACCGGCACCAGCACGCCGAGCGCCGAGCGCCCGTAAAGCCCGCGCGGAAGGTAGGGTTTCAACCAACGGAAAATCAGGTAGGGTTTGAGCCTGCGCAAGATCATGGGTAAACCTAGACATATGTGACCACGGAAGGATAGAGCCATGCACCTGGATCAGGGCAAAGCCCCGACCGTGGGGGTCGCACGGCATGCGGGCCACGGGCTGCGCTGCGTGCTGGCCCCCAATGCGTCGCCGATGACGTTTCGCGGCACCAACACCTATCTTCTCGGCACGCGGCAGCTGGCGGTGATCGATCCCGGCCCCGACGACGCCGCGCATCTCGACGCGATCCTCGCCGCGCTGCTGCCCGGCCAGAGCATCAGCCACATCTTCGTCACTCATGCGCATCTGGACCATTCGGGGCTCGCGGCGCGGCTTGCGGCCGAGACCGGCGCGCAGGTTCTGGCCTATGGCGACGCACATGCGGGCCGCAGCGCGGTGATGCAGACGCTGGCCGAGCGCGGGCTGACCGGCGGCGGCGAGGCGATCGATCAGGGCTTTGCCCCCGACCTCGCCCTGGGCGATGGCGAGACCATCCGCGGCGACGGCTGGCAGATCACCGCCCACTGGACGCCGGGGCATTTCAGCAACCACATGTGCTATGCCTGCGGCGACACAATGCTGACCGGCGACGTGGTGATGGGCTGGGCAAGTTCCGTGGTGTCGCCGCCCGAGGGGGACGTGACGCAATACATGGCGTCCTGCGCGCGGTTGCGCGGCCTTGGCGCGGCGCGGCACCTGCCGGGCCATGGCGCGCCGATCGAGGATCCGGATGCAAGGCTGGTCTGGCTGATGGCGCACAGGCGGGCGCGCGAGGCCGAGATCATGAGCGCGCTTGAAGACGGGCCGGCAAGCGCCGCCACCCTCGCCGCGTTCATCTATACCGACACGCCCGCCGGGCTGATCCCGGCCGCCACGCGCAACGTGCTGGCGCATCTGATCGACCTGACGCAGAAGTCGCGCGTCCGGCCCGAGGGCGAGCTGCACCCCGAGGCGCGGTTTCGCGCGGTCTCTGCCCCGGTCAGGGGATGATGCGGTTGTATTTCATGCCCTCGATCGAGGCCCCGACCAGCAGCCCGGCCTGACCGAAGATCACCGCGATCACCGGGGCGGTCGCGGTGGTGGTGTCGGCGCGCAGGTTGCCGCCCTCGTCGTTGAAGGCGTACTGGATATCCGCGCCGGCGACCCAGCCCGAGCCGCGGCGGAACCGCTGCAGCGCCGTGTCGGTCATGAAGAACAGCACATGCGCGTATTGCTGGGCGCCGAACTGGAGGCCGACGCTGCCCTTGGTGGCCGAGTAGTAATCGACGGTGATCCCGTCGATCTGCAGCGCCCCGCGCCCGTAGCCGCCGCCGACGAAGAAGCCGCCTTGCGTCACCACCGGCATGATCAGCATGCCGTTGGCTTTCGCGGCGAGGTCGCGCGTGGCGGGATATTTCTGGTACATGAAATTGCGCGTCGCCGCGACCCGTGCATCGAGTTGCGCGGCGCCGTCGCTGCCCACGCCATTGTTGCAGGCCGCCAGCAGGGGTGTTCCCGCCAAGAGCCCAAGCGTGAATCCGCGTCGTGTCAGATTGCCCATGTCACTGCCCGTTCGTTGCCTCTGGAATGGCCGGTCTTCTGCCGGATCTGGTTAACGAAGCATACGCGCAGTACGCGGCCCTGTCACTAGCGATTGCCGCGCATGGCGGGGTTTCTCGCGGTTTCAGGACAGATGGCGCGCGAGGGCGGGGGCGAAATAGCTGAGCACCCCGTCGCAGCCGGCGCGCTTGAAGCACATCAGGCTTTCCAGCATCGCGCGTTCCTCGTCGATCCAGCCCTGCTGCGCGGCGGCCATGATCATCGCGTATTCGCCCGACACCTGGTAGGCGAAGGTCGGCGCGCCGAAGCCGTCCTTCACCCGCCGGCAGATGTCGAGATAGGGCATCCCCGGCTTGACCATCACCATGTCGGCGCCTTCCCGCAAGTCGCGCTCGATCAGGCGCAGCGCCTCGTCGGTGTTGGCGGGGTTCATCTGGTAGGTCTTCTTGTCGCCTTTCAGCGCGTCCGACGCCCCCACCGCGTCGCGGAACGGCCCGTAGAAGGCCGAGGCGTATTTCGCCGCGTAGGACATGATCATCACGTCTTGGTGACCGCCGCCCTCCAGCGCGCGGCGTATGGCGCCGATGCGCCCGTCCATCATGTCGGACGGGCCGATGATGTCGACCCCCGCCTCGGCCTGCGCGAGCGCCTGTCTGACCAGCGCCTCGACGGTGGCGTCGTTGACGATCCGGCCCTCCTCGACAAAGCCGTCATGGCCGGTATCGGAATAGGGATCGAGGGCGACGTCGGTCATCACCGCAAGCCCCGGCACCGCCGCCTTGATCGCGCGCGTCGCGCGGTTGGACAGATTGTCGGGGTTCCACGCCTCGGCGCAATCGGCGGTGCGCTGATCTGGCGAGGTATAGGGAAAGAGGCAGATCGCGGGGATGCCAAGATCGGCGGCCTCGCGCGCCGCCTCGACCACCCGGTCGACGGAGCGCCGCAGCACGCCCGGCATCGACGGCACGGGTTCCTCGACACCCTCGCCGTCGCGCACGAAGACCGGCCAGATCAGGTCGGCGGCGGTCAGGGTGTTTTCGGCCACCATGTCGCGGATCGCGGGCGATTGCCGCGTGCGACGCAGACGGGTGGCGGGAAACGGGGCTTGGGTGGGGCGCATGGGCGGGCTTTCCGGAAAGGGGACGCGAGTTAAGTGACATGGAAATTCGCGCATCTCAAGGGTGGGAATTGCCCGGCACGGGCGCTAAGACATCCCGCGAACGCCACCGAAAGGCCCTGACTTGGACTGGCAAGACACCGTTTTCGAGCTCATCAACATGCGCTCGTTCAACAACCTGTGGTACTGGATCCTGCTGGCGCTCGTCTGGTCCGCGGCCGGGCAGCGCGTGCTCGACGTGCCGTGGGACATGGTGATCCGCGCGCGGCGCGGGCAGGATGCGGCCGCGATGGCGGACCTGTCGGAGATGCTGCGCATCACCGTGAGCCGCCGGCTGCGCATCGTCGACCAGTCCGGCCCGGTTCTGACGGGGCTTGCGGGGTTCGTGGTCACCTCGCTGGCGCTGCTGGCCGTCCTTTACGGCAACGAGTTCGCGCAGGCGGTGCTGCTGCTGGCCGGGCCGCTGATGGGGGTGGCCGCGCTGTCGCTGCGCACCGCGCGCCGGATCCGCGACGCGGGCCTCGACGGGCCGCCGCTGGTCAAGGCGGTCACGCGGCTGCGGACACAGACGCAAGCGATCGGGATGGTGGCGATCTTCGTCACCGCGATGTGGGGCATGTACAAGAACATGAACGCCTATGTGCTGGGCTGAGGCCGGGCCATGGCAGCGGGTGGGGCGGACAAGGCGATGAGCGATCACATCACGGTGGGCGGTGCGCCGGAAGGCTTCGACGCGCGGCTGGTGCTGCAGGAGATAGAGGCGCGCGGCGGGCCAGTCATCCATGTCGCGCGCGACGACAAGCGCCTCGCGGCGATGGCCGCCGCGATTGCGTTCTTCGCGCCCGAGATGCCGGTGCTGCGCTTTCCCGGCTGGGATTGCCTGCCTTATGACCGGGTATCGCCCAATGCCGATATCTCGGCCACGCGAATGGCGACGCTGGCCACGCTGGTGCATGGCGCGCCAGGCCGCTTCGTGCTGCTGACCACGGTAAATGCCGCCACCCAGCGCGTGCCGCCGCGCGATGTCCTGGCGCAGGCGGCCTTCGCCGCCGCCAAGGGCGAGCGGATCGACGAGAAGGCGTTGCGCGATTTCCTCGTGCGGATGGGGTTTTCGCAGGCGACCACGGTGACCGAGCCCGGCGATTACGCGCTGCGCGGCGGGATCATCGACATCTACCCGCCGGGCGAGACCGGGCCGGTGCGGCTGGACCTGTTCGGCGACGTGCTGGACGGCATCCGGCGCTTCGATCCCGGCACCCAGCGCACCACCGACACGCTGGAGCGGATCGAGCTTGCGCCGGTCTCGGAGGTCCTGCTGGATGACGAGGCGATAAGGCGGTTCCGCCAGAATTACCGGATCGAGTTCGGCGCGGCGGGCACCGACGATCCGCTTTACGAGGCGGTCAGCGCGGGGCGCAAACATGCCGGGGTCGAGCATTGGCTGCCCTTCTTTCACGAGCGTCTGGAGCGGGTCTTCGACTACCTGCCCGATGCCTCGATCACGCTGGATGACCGGGTCGGCCCGGCGCGCGCCGCGCGGTGGGAGGCTGTCACCGACCAGTTCGAGGCCCGCCAGCACGCCCTGGGCCAGAAGACCCGCGGCGACACCGTTTACAAGCCCGTCCCGCCGGGGCTTCTGTATCTTGACGAGGAGGCGTGGCAGGCGGCGACAGCACCCCGCCGGGTGTTGCAGTTCAACGTGCTGCCGCAGCCCACCGGGGCCGGCGTGATCGACGCGGGCGGCCGCATCGGGCGCAGCTTCGCCCCCGAGCGCCAGCAGGAGAACGTCAATCTTTTCAGCGTCCTGAAGGATCATGTCGAGGCGCGCATGGCCGAGGGCCCGGTCGTCGTCGCCTCTTACAGCGAGGGGGCGCGCGAGCGGATCGAGGGGCTTCTGGACGACGAGGGGCTGATCGGCGCGGTCACGATCCGCAGCGCGCGGGGTCTGGGCAAGCACGGGCTGCATCTCGCGGTCTGGCCGCTGGAGCAGGGGTTCGAGGGCCCCGGCCTGACGGTGATCTCGGAACAGGACGTGCTGGGCGAGCGCCTGATCCGCGGCGCCCGGCGCAAGCGGCGGGCCGAGAATTTCCTGACCGAGGCGCAGGCGCTGACGCAAGGCGACCTCGTGGTGCATGTCGATCACGGGATCGGGCGGTATCTCGGCCTAGAGGTGGTGACGGCGGCGGGGGCGGCGCATGAATGCCTGGTGCTGGAATATGCCGAGGGCGCCAAGCTGTTCCTGCCGGTCGAGAATATCGAGCTTCTGTCGAAATACGGGCACGAGGACGGGCTGCTCGACCGTCTGGGCGGCGGCGCGTGGCAGGCCAAGAAGGCCCGCCTGAAAGAGCGCATCCGCGAGATGGCGGACCGCCTGATCCGCGTGGCCGCAGAGCGCGAATTGCGCCGCGCCCCGGTGATCGAGCCCGAGCATCACGCCTGGGAGGCGTTCGCGGCGCGCTTCCCCTACCAGGAGACCGAGGACCAGCTGCACGCCATCGACGACGTGGCCAATGACCTTGCGGCGGGCCGCCCGATGGACCGGCTGATCTGCGGCGATGTCGGTTTCGGCAAGACCGAGGTGGCGATGCGCGCCGCCTTCGCCGCGGCGATGTGCGGCCACCAAGTGGCGGTGATCACGCCCACCACGCTGCTGGCGCGGCAGCATTACCGCGAGTTCGCCGAGCGGTTCCGTGGCTTTCCGATCGAGGTGCGGCCGCTGTCGCGGTTCGTCTCGGCAAAGGAGGCCGCCAGGACCCGCGACGCCATGGCGAAGGGCACCGCCGATATCGTGGTGGGCACGCATGCGCTGCTGGCCAAGTCGGTGCGGTTCAAGAACCTCGGCCTGCTGGTCATCGACGAGGAACAGCGTTTCGGCGTGACCCACAAGGAGCGGCTGAAGCAGATGCGATCAGACGTGCATGTGCTGACGCTGACCGCGACGCCGATCCCGCGCACGCTGCAACTGTCGCTGTCGGGGGTGCGGGACCTGTCGATCATCGGCACGCCGCCCGTCGACCGGCTGTCGATCCGCACCTATATCAGCGAGTTCGACACGGTGACCGTGCGCGAGGCGCTGCTGCGCGAGCATTACCGCGGCGGGCAGTCGTTCTTCGTGGTGCCGCGCATCAAGGACCTGCCAGAGATCGAGGATTTCCTCGCAAATCAGGTGCCCGAGGTGTCGTATGTCGTCGCGCACGGGCAGTTGGCCGCGACAGATCTGGATGACCGGATGAACGCCTTTTACGACGGCAAATACGACGTGCTGCTGGCCACGACGATCGTGGAATCGGGCCTCGACATCCCGACCGCCAACACGATGATCATCCACCGCGCCGACATGTTCGGGCTGAGCCAGCTTTACCAGATCCGCGGCCGTGTGGGCCGGGCCAAGACCCGCGCCTATGCCTACCTCACGACCAAGCCGCGCGTGCCGCTGACGCCGGGGGCCGAGAAGCGCCTGCGCGTGCTGGGTAGCCTCGACACGCTGGGGGCCGGGTTCACGCTGGCCAGCCAGGACCTCGACATCCGCGGCGCCGGCAATCTTCTGGGCGAGGAGCAGTCGGGCCAGATGCGCGATGTAGGCTTCGAGTTGTACCAGTCGATGCTGGAAGAGGCGATCGCGAAGATCCGCTCGGGCCAGGTCGAGGGCATCGCGGAGACGGGCGAGCAATGGGCGCCGCAGATCAACCTCGGTGTGCCGGTGCTGATCCCCGAGGATTACGTGCCCGATCTCGACGTGCGGCTGGGGCTCTACCGCCGGCTGAGCGGGCTGGAGACTAAGGTTGAGATGGAAGGCTTCGCCGCCGAGCTGATCGACCGCTTCGGCAAGCTGCCGCGCGAGGTCAACATGCTGATGCTGGTGGTGCGCATCAAGGCGATGTGCAAGCGCGCCGGCATCGCCAAGCTGGATGGCGGGCCAAAGGGCGCGACGATCCAGTTCCACAACGACAAGTTCGCCTCGCCCGAGGGGCTGGTGGCGTTCATCGAGGACCAGCGCGGGCTGGCCAAGCTGCGCGACAACAAGCTGGTCGTGCGCCGCGACTGGAAGGCCGAGGCCGACCGCATCAAGGGCGCGTTCGCGATCGCGCGGGATCTGGCGGAAAAGGTCGTGGGCCGCAAGAAACAGGCGACCGGCACCGAGGGGTGAGCGGCCGGGGTATTTCGAGTATTTCTGGAAAGATGAACGCGGGGTACGCGGATGCCGCGTGCACGGCGGGGGGCTTGCCCAATGCCAGCCACCCCGCCACAGTCGGGGCCTATCCGGACGAGTGAGGGCGCATGGACCAGTCTTATGTCACTGTCACGTTGCCGATGTCAGAGCATGGGCTGGCCGTGATCCTGACCGCGCTCGGCATCGGGGTGGCGACATGGATCGTCTGGCTGATCCTCTCCGAACAGGGCCGCGCACCCCGCGGGAGCCCGGCCAACCTGCTGGGCGCCTTTGCCGTGATCATGGCGCCGGTCTGGCTGGTGATCTTCGCGGGCACGCTCTGGCAGGTCTGGCAATTGCTATCCGGCGCGCCGTCGGCCCTTGGGTCCGGCCCCTCGCTGGGCATGGGCGCGCTGCTCGCGGCCCTGCGGGGCGCGCCCTTCGTGGTCTGGGGCACGGTGTTGAAACAGCGCACGGTGGACTTCCAGAAAGAGGGCCACATCACCGACCGGATCACGGCGGCGGTGGAACAGCTTGGCGCGGAGAAGACCGTCAAGAAAATCGTTGAGGGCGCGACGCAGGAGACCTCCGAGCCCAATATCGAAGTCCGCATCGGCGCGATCCTGTCGCTGGAACGCATCGCGCAGGACAGCACGCGCTACGACAAGGGCCGCGATCACGTACGGGCAATGGAAATCCTGTGCGCCTATGTGCGGGAGAATACTAACACACCACATCTTGAACCAGAAACGGACGAGGATGGTCCGTTCGTACCGAGAACAGATATTCAAATCGGAATCGATGTCATAAAGCGCAGAAGCATCGAGCAAATCGAAATAGAAGCAGATCAGAGATATCGCCTTGATCTGCGTGGGTGTGATCTGCGTGGCCTCGATCTATCGCAAGGGTCTTTTCGCGGTACGATCTTTGCCCAGTGCCGGTTCGACTTCGCAAACATGCGTAACTCGGACTTCTCGGGCGCGCGGTTTGATGGCTCCATTCTAAATTACTTGGATTGTTTAGGTGCTAAGTTCATTGGCGCAGATATGCGTCGTTGCAGGATCGATAAGCCTGAACCACTTGCCGGCGGATTTGTGACCACCATCACTATGGGTGATGTAACGGGGCTTTCTTTGATATCAGCGAATGTACCCTCCATTCAATATTTTGGTGTCGAGACGGGGCTTACATTCGGGACTAAAGACACAATTTTAAACTGGGCTTTGGAAGAGTATCGCAAGGAAGGGGCAGGGACCATGGAACGTTTGTCAAGAGCCAGAAAAGGAACCGGCCCGGCTGAAGCAGTCGAACTGCAAGAACGAATTTCAAACAACCCGTTCATCAATTGGTCAAAATATGATGGATCAGACATGGCGACTGGTCATTTGCTTCAAAGGTTTCGTACGTCGCTATCGCTTACCGGATGGCCGTATGACAACTAATACCTGCGTTATGACGTTGCTGATAGCGTTTCCTTGCGGACAAGACACCATCGGATCGTGCTGTCCGTAAAAATGGAGACTTCGGAGCGGCCGTTTAATTTTCCGGAGGTTTTGCCGCAACGCGTTCATTGGCCGGATTGGAATTTGCCTATCTTCGGTGTCAACCATTCTACGAAGATGGCACAAGTGGCGGGCCGATCCGGGCGGCTACACGCCGCCGCCGAAGCCCGGGGAGTGACCGTCGCGCCGTTTCGCCGTCATCCTCGGGCTTGATCCGAGGATCTCTCGGCCCGGCAGGCTTCCCGCTTGCGCGGGGATGACCGCAAGGAGGCGGGTGGCACGGGGCATGCCGTCTTTCCCTGTGCCGCTGCGCCTGCTAACAGCCGCGCATGCTCAGTTATCAGCATCATTACCATGCCGGGAACGCGGCGGATGTGCACAAGCATGCGGTGCTGGCCTGGGTGCTCGACTATCTCACGCGCAAGGACAAGCCGCTGAGCTATATCGAGACGCATGCGGGGCGGGGCTTGTATGATCTGGGGGATGCGGCCGCCCTCAAGACCGGCGAGGCGGCGCTTGGGGTGGGGCGGCTGGGGGAGCGGTTTGCCGCCGATCATCCCTACCGGCGGTGCCTGGATGCCGTGCGGGCGCGGCACGGCGAGGCGGCCTATCCGGGATCGCCGCTGATCGCCGCCGAGGGCCTGCGGGCGGGCGACAGGCTGCACCTGGCGGAACTGCATCCCGGCGAGCATGCGCATCTGCGCGCCGCAATGGCGCCTTTCGCGGCGCAGGTGCGCAAGCAGGACGGGTTCGAGATGGCGCATGGCCTCTGCCCGCCGACGCCGCGGCGGGGGCTGATGCTGATCGATCCCAGCTACGAGGTGAAGGCCGATTACGACGCCCTGTCCCGGCACATGGCCCGGATCGCGCGGGCGTGGAACGTCGGGGTTTTGGTGCTGTGGTACCCGATCCTGGGCGCCGGCAGCCATGCGGGCATGCTGGACACGCTGCGCGCCGCCTTTCCGGACGCGCTGCGCCACGAGGTGCCGGTGACGGCAGGTGCAACGGGGCGCGAACCGGGCCGCGGGATGCGCGGATCGGGGCTTTTCGTGGTCAACCCGCCCTACGGGCTGGCAGAGGAAACCGCCCGGATTTCGGGGATTTTCGGGGCCGAAAGCTGATCGCGCGGGCGCGCGCATGCGACAAATTGTTCGGCCTGCATCAACTTCGCGCATTGCCGTGACCCTGCAGACATTCTAAAACCAAGATATCAGTCGGGCGCGAGTGCGAGGAATCCCTTGCGATGCGCTGCGCAAATTCAGCAGGAGGCAGCCAATGGCGGACGCAGCCATTCACGGCCACGAGCACGAAGGTCAGCGCGGGTTCTTCACCCGGTGGTTCATGTCCACGAACCACAAGGATATCGGTATCCTGTACCTGGTCACCTCGGCGCTCGTCGGCTTTATCGCGGTGTTGTTCACGGTCTACATGCGCATGGAGCTGATGGAGCCCGGTGTGCAGTACATGTGCATGGAGGGCATGCGCTTTACCGCCGCCGCGGTCGCGGATTGCACGCCGAACGGGCACCTGTGGAACGTGCTGATCACCTATCACGGCATCCTGATGATGTTCTTCGTGGTGATCCCGGCGCTGTTCGGAGGCTTCGGCAACTATTTCATGCCGCTGCAGATCGGTGCGCCGGACATGGCGTTTCCGCGCCTCAACAACCTGTCGTTCTGGCTGTATGTCGCCGGTACGTCGCTGGGCATCGCCTCGATGCTGGCGCCGGGGGGCAACGGCCAGCTTGGCTCGGGCGTGGGCTGGGTGATGTATCCGCCGCTGTCGACCAATGAGGCGGGCATGTCGATGGATCTGGCGATCTTCGCGGTGCACGTCTCGGGCGCGTCCTCGATCCTCGGGGCGATCAACATGATCACCACCTTCCTCAACATGCGCGCGCCGGGCATGACGCTGTTCAAGGTGCCGCTGTTCGCGTGGTCGATCTTCGTCACCGCGTGGCTCATCCTGCTGGCGCTGCCGGTGTTGGCGGGCGCGATCACCATGCTGCTGACCGACCGCAACTTCGGCACCACGTTCTTCGATCCGGCGGGTGGCGGCGACCCGGTGCTTTACCAGCACATCCTGTGGTTCTTCGGGCACCCGGAGGTCTACATCATCATCCTGCCCGGCTTCGGCATCATCAGCCACGTGATCGCCACGTTCAGCCGCAAGCCGATCTTCGGCTACCTGCCGATGGTCTGGGCGTTGATCGCAATCGGCGTGCTCGGTTTCGTCGTGTGGGCGCACCACATGTACACGGTCGGCATGTCGCTGACGCAGCAAAGCTACTTCATGCTGGCCACGATGGTGATCGCCGTGCCCACGGGTGTGAAAGTGTTCAGTTGGATCGCCACGATGTGGGGCGGATCGGTCGAGATGAAGACGCCGATGCTCTGGGCGTTCGGGTTCCTGTTCCTGTTCACCGTGGGCGGCGTCACCGGCGTCGTCCTCAGCCAGGCGGCGGTGGACCGGGCCTATCATGACACTTACTACGTGGTTGCCCACTTCCACTACGTGATGAGCCTTGGCGCGGTGTTCGCGATCTTTGCCGGGATCTACTTCTACTTCGGCAAGATGACCGGCCGGCACCTGCCGGAATGGGCGGGCAAGCTGCATTTCTGGGCGATGTTCATCGGCGCGAACCTGACCTTCTTCCCGCAGCACTTCCTCGGGCGTCAGGGCATGCCGCGCCGCTACATCGACTACCCCGAGGCGTTCGCGCTGTGGAACTGGTGGTCGTCGATCGGGGCGTTCATCTCCTTCGCGTCATTCGTGTTCTTCTTCGGTGTGGTGCTTTATGCGCTGTTCCGCGGTGCCAAGGTGACCGAGAACAACTACTGGAACGAGTACGCCGACACGTTGGAATGGACCCTGCCCTCGCCGCCGCCGGAGCATACCTTCGAGGAGCTTCCCAAGCGCGAGGACTGGGACCGGTCGCCGGCCCACTAGGGTACGGTTGCGATGAAAACGCCAAGAGGCCCCGGCAAAGCGCCGGGGCCTTTTTCGTCGGGTACGTGACCTCGTGTGCGCATTTGGTCAGACGGCAGCCCGTCACGCTGTGGTCCGGCGCGATACGCGACGCGGCGCTGCGTCCCTCCTTCCGACGCCCGAACGGCGCTGCATGACGAAAATCACTTCGCCCCCGGTCCAGCTTGACAATACACACCGCGCACGCGACAGACGCGCCATGATGATGACCCTTCTGCAAGTGGCCTTGGGCGGTGCGATCGGCGCGTGCCTGCGCTTTGGCGTGGTCGTCGCGATGTCGCGCATCACGGGCCCGGGCCTCCCGCTGGGCGTCCTGACGGTCAATGTCGCGGGCTCTTTCCTGATGGGGGTGGTGATGGTGCTGTCGATGGAGCGTGATATCGCCTGGCTCGGCCCGCTCGTGATGGTCGGCATCCTTGGCGGGTTCACGACCTTTTCCACCTTCTCGCTGGAGGCGTTCGCGCTGTTCGAGCGCGGGCAGGTCCTGGCCTCGGGCGCCTATGTCGGATTGAACGTGGTGCTGTCGCTGGCCGGGCTGGCGCTTGGCGTCGCGCTGGCGCGCGGGGCTCTGGCATGAGCGGCGTGCAGACCCTGCACGTCGCCCCGGGCGACGGCGACCAGCGGCTTGACCGCTGGCTGCGGCGGCAGTTCCCGCACCTGACGCAGGGCCAGATCGAGAAGATGTGCCGCAAGGGCGACCTGCGCGTCGAGGGCGGGCGCGTGAAGTCGGCCACCCGCGTCGCCGAGGGCCAGAGCGTGCGCATCCCGCCCCTGCCCGATCCCGGCACCAAGCCCGCGCCGGATGCCACAAGGATCAGCGCCGCCGATGCGAAGATGATCCAGGGATGCGTGATCTACCGCGACGATCACGTCATAGCCCTCAACAAGCCGCCGGGGCTGCCGGTGCAGGGCGGATCGAAACAGGCCCGCCATGTCGACGGACTGGCCGAGGCGCTGCGGTTCGGGTCCGAGGAAAAGCCGCGCCTCGTGCACCGGCTGGACAAGGACACGTCGGGGGTGCTGGTGCTGGCGCGCACCCGCGAGGCGGCCAAGGGGCTGACGGCGGCGTTCCGGCACCGCAACACGCGCAAGATCTACTGGGCCGCCGTCGCCGGATCGCCGCATCCGCGCATGGGCACGATCCGCTACGGGCTGGTCAAGGCGCCCGGGCACGGCCCCGAGGGCGAGGGCGAGAAGATGCTGTGCCTGCACCCGCGCGATCTGGGCACCACCCCCGGCGCCAAGCCCGCCACCACCGATTACGCGATGGTCGAGAATGCCGGCGGGCGGGTAGCGTGGATGGCGCTGATCCCGGTCACCGGGCGCACGCACCAGCTGCGCGCGCATCTCGCCGAGATCGGGCATCCGATCATCGGCGACGGCAAGTATGGCGGGTCTGGGCAGGAAAACCTCGGCGATGGCTGGGGAGCGCAGCTGGGCGGCGATGTCAGCCGCAAGCTGCACCTGCATGCCCGCACCCTGAAGATCGAGCACCCGGTGACGCGCGCCATGCTGCACCTGACGGCGCCGCTGCCCGAACACATGGCCCGCACGTGGGAGCTGTTCCAATGGCAGCCCTCCGAGGCGCTGGAGGACCCGCTCGAGGACATGGCATGACGGGTCCGTTGCGCCTGATCGTTTTCGACGTGGACGGCACGCTCGTGGACAGCCAGGGCGATATCCTTGCGGCGATGCACAGCGCCTTCGCGCGCGCCGATCACCCCGCCCCGCCGCGCGCCGCGATCCTCGGGATCGTCGGTCTGTCGCTGGATGTGGCGGTGGCGCGGCTGGCGCCAGACCTGCCCGGCGAGGTGCAGGCGCGCCTCGTCGGCTGGTACAAGGACGCCTACACCGACCTGCGCGCGACCACGGGCGTCGCGCAATCCTCGCCGCTATACCCCGATGCGCGCGGCACGCTGGAGGCGCTGCATGCCATCCCCGAGACGCTGCTGGGCGTGGCGACGGGAAAATCGGCGCGCGGGCTCGAGAAGCTGCTTGACGGTCACGACCTGCGGCGGCTTTTCGTCACGCGACAGGTGGCCGATCACCACCCGTCGAAGCCGCACCCGTCGATGCTGCGGGCCGCATTGGCCGAGACCGGCGTCGCGCCGGAGCATGCGGTGATGGTCGGCGATACCAGCTACGACATGGACATGGCGCGCGCCGCCGGCATCGCCGGTATCGGCGTGGGCTGGGGCTACCACCCGGCCGAGGCGCTTGCTGCCGCCACCGCGATCGCCCGCGATTTCCGCGAGCTGGCGGCGATGCTCGACGAGATGCGAAAGGCGCCGGCATGAGCGAATGGGCGGCGAAACGGTTCTGGACCGCGGCCACGGTCGCGGAACTGGCCGAGGGGTATACCGTGCATCTGGACGGGCGCCCGGTGCGGACGCCGGCCAAGGCCCCGGTCGTGCTGCCTACCCGCGCGCTGGCCGCCGAGATCGCCGCGGAATGGGACGCGCAGGCGGGCGAGATCGTGCCCGCCAGCATGCCGGTCACCCGCGCCGCCAATGCCACGATCGACAAGGTCGCGCATCAGCACGCGGAAATGGCGCGCATGCTCGCCGATTACGGCGACAGCGACCTGCTGTGCTACCGCGCAGACAGCCCCGCGGAACTTGCCGCAAGACAGGCCGAGGCGTGGGATCCGCTTCTGGATTGGGCCGAATCGGAACTGTCGGCGCGGCTCGAGACGCGGACCGGGCTGATGCCGCGCCCGCAGCATCCCGAGACGCTCGACCGGCTGCACCGCGAGGTCGAAATGCTCGATAATTGGGCAATGACGGCGTTTCATGATCTGGTCGGCATCAGCGGGTCGCTGATCATCGGTTTCGCGGCGCTGCGCGGCGCGTGGCCGGCGCATACCCTCTGGCAGGTTTCGCGGCTCGACGAGGTCTGGCAGCAGGAGCAATGGGGTAAGGACGAGGATGCGGACCGCGTGGCACGCGCCAAGGAACGCGATTTCGTCAACGCCAAGCGGTTCCACGACCTGTCGCGCGGCTGATCGGGGCACGGGCGCAAGAGCGCGACGACGTGTCCGGGGGGCGGTGCGCGGGGTTCGCTTTCTTGAACAAAGACTTGACGTGTCGCGCTGAATCCACACAAACTCCCAGTTACTGACCGGGGCCGCGGTCCCGAACGCAGTGCCAAAGCGGCCTCTTGGCAGGTCGAATGAACTGCCCCGACAGGGGGTGGAAAATCAGGAAGAGGTAAACATGAAACGATCCGTATTTATGGGCGCGCTGACGGTCGCGGGCGTGAGCGCCGGGGCATCCGCCGCGGCCACGCTGGACGACGTGGTCGCGCGCGGCGAACTGAATTGCGGCGTGACCACGGGGCTCGTCGGGTTCGCGGCACCGGATGCCAACGGCGTGTGGGAAGGCTTCGACGTGGCGGTCTGCCGCGCGGTCGCGGCCGCCGTCCTCGGCGATCCGCAAGCGATCAGCTTCGTGCCGACCACCGGCAAGACGCGCTTCACCGCGCTCTCGTCGGGCGAGGTGGACATGCTGGCGCGCAACACGACCTGGACGTTCTCGCGCGACAACGATCTGAACTTCGAGTTCGTCGGCATCAACTACTATGACGGTCAGGGATTCATGGTGCCCAAGGCGCTCGGCGTGACCTCGGCGCTCGAACTCAACGGCGCGACGGTCTGCATCCAGACCGGCACGACCACCGAGCTCAACCTCGCGGATTTCTTCCGCAAGAACGACATGGACTACGAGCCGGTCCCGGTCGAGACCAATGCCGAAGGCCAGCAGCAATACCTGGCCGGGGCATGTGACGCCTACACCACCGACACGTCCGGTCTGGCCGCCACGCGCGCGGCGTTCGAGAGCCCGGGCGATCACGTGATCCTGCCCGAGGTGGTGTCCAAGGAACCGCTCGGCCCGCTGGTGCGCCACGGCGACAACGAGTGGGGCGATATCGTCCGCTGGACGCTCAACGCGCTGATCGCCGCGGAAGAGTACGGCATCACCAGCGCGAATATCGAGGAACTGGCATCCGAGCCGACCGACAGCCCGGAAATCAACCGGATCCTCGGCACCGAGGGCAATCTCGGCGAGATGATCGGTCTGGAGCAGGACTGGGCCGTCAAGGCGATCTCGGCGGGCGGCAACTACGGCGAGCTGTTCGAGCGTCATATCGGCGAGAACACCCCTGTCGGCCTGGCGCGCGGTCTGAACGCGCAGTGGACCGAAGGTGGTCTGCTCTACGCACCGCCCTTCCGGTAAATCCGGCACCGGCGAGGGGTGCGGCGCCAGCCGCGCCCCTTTCACATAAAAGCTTTCAAAAATAACGGCTCGCGGCAGGATTGTCGGAAAAACAAGGGTCGAAGCACAGGGAAGTATCGGATGACAACGGCAACCGACCCCCCGAGAGAGTCCTTCCGGTTCTCGCAGCTGATCTACGACACGCGGTACCGGTCCTACACGTTCCAGTTCATCGCGCTGATGCTGCTGATCACGCTTTTTGCCTATCTTGGCAGCAACCTGGTGCAGAACCTCGCCGAGCAGGGGCAGGATATCAGCTTTTCCTTCCTGACGGAGCCGGCGGGCTATGACATCAACCAGCGCCCCATCCCGTATGACAGCCAGTCGCCGCACCTGCGCGCGGCCTTCGTGGGCGTGCTCAACACGCTGATCGTGGCCTTCCTGGGCTGTCTGACCGCGACCATCCTCGGCACCATCGCCGGCATCCTGCGGATCTCGCCCAACTGGCTGGTGCGCAAGCTGATGGCCGGCTATGTCGAGGCGTTCCGCAACGTGCCCGTGCTGATCTGGATCCTGATCATCTTCACCATCATGACCGCGGTGATGCCGGCGCCCAGCGCGTTCCGGGGCGAGGATTCGGCGTCGAGCATGCTGTTCGGGGCCTTCGCCTTCACCAATCGCGGGGTCTACATCCCGGCGCCGATCTGGGGGCCGGGATCGTCGGTCGTGGGTCTGACCTTCCTCGCGTCGATCTTCGGGGCCATTTATTATCGCCGCTACGCCACCAGGCTGCTTTACGACACGGGCAAGCTGCTGCCGATGGTCTGGCCGGCGCTGGTGATCCTGCTGGTGCCGACGATCCTGATCTATTTCATCCTCGGGCGCCCGATCACCTTCGACTACCCGGCGCTCGCGGGCTTCAACTTCCAGGGCGGGATCCAGATCCGCGGGTCGCTGATCGCGCTATGGCTGGCGCTGGCGGTCTATACCGGGGCGTTCATCGCCGAGAACGTGCGCGCCGGCATCCAGGCCGTCGATCGCGGCCAGACCGAGGCCGCGGCCTCGCTCGGGCTGCGGCCGCGCCGGATCATGAACCTCGTGGTCCTGCCGCAGGCGCTGCGGATCATCATCCCGCCGCTGATCTCGCAATACCTGAACCTGACGAAGAACTCGTCGCTGGCGATCGCCGTGGGCTACATGGACGTGACCGGCACGCTGGGGGGGATCACCCTCAACCAGACCGGGCGGGCGATCGAATGCGTGCTGCTGCTGATGCTGTTCTACCTGATGATCAGCCTCGCGATCTCGGCGGTGATGAACGTCTACAACAAGTCCATCGAGCTGAAGGAGCGTTGAGCCATGTCGCAAAGTGACACCTCTTTCGTGCGGCGCGACATGCTTCCCGAGGCGCCGCCGCCGGTGGCCGAGACCGGCGTGCTGAAATGGATGCGCGAGAACCTCTTCTCGTCGCCGGCCAATTCGCTGCTGACGCTCGTGTCGATCTTCGTGCTCTACCAGCTCGTGGTCGCCGCGGCGCCCTGGCTGCTCAACGGGATCTGGGTCAGCCCCAGCCTGTCGGCCTGCCGCGAGATCCTCGGCGGCGAAGTGGGCGCCTGTTTCGCGGTGCTGACCGAGCGCTGGAACCAGTTGCTGTTCGGGTTCAAGTACCCGGAGGAGCTGTACTGGCGGCCGGGCCTTGCCTTCATCCTGCTCTTCGTGTGCGCGGCGCCGCTTCTGTTCTTCAAGTTCATCCCCAGCAAGTTCCTGGTGCTGACCGGCCTCTATCCGTTCGTCGCCTACTGGCTGATCTGGGGCGGCACGATCATGGTCCCGGTCTTCGCCCTGCTGGGCGTGCTGGTGGGCGCCTATGTCTACAACAAGACGGTCTCGGCCAGCGCCGGCATGGCGGTGATCGCGGGCTTCGCCGCCGCGCTGATCTTCTGGATCCTGTCGGGCTATGTGACCACGCCGATGTCGGGCTTCCTGGCGCTGCAACCGATCGATTCGCGCGATCTGGGCGGCTTCATGATCAACCTGATGCTGGGCGTCACCTGCATCTCGCTGTCGGTGCCGTTCGGCATCCTGCTGGCGCTGGGGCGGCAGTCGAGCATGCCGATCATCAAGTGGATCTGCGTGGTCTTCATCGAGTTCATCCGCGGCGTGCCGCTGATCACGCTGCTGTTCGTGGCCAACGTGGTGCTGGGCTACTTCCTGCCGCCCGACAACGATTTCGACCTGATCCTGCGGGTGATCATCATGATCACCATGTTCGCCTCGGCCTATATCGCCGAGGTGATCCGCGGCGGGCTGGCCGCATTGCCCAAGGGGCAGTACGAGGCCGCCGACAGCCTCGGCCTCGATTACGCGCAGGCGATGCAGTTCATCATCCTGCCGCAGGCAATGAAGATCTCGATCCCCGGCATCGTCAACGTCGCGGTGGGGCTGTTCAAGGACACCACGCTGGTCTCGGTGATCTCGATGTTCGACATCGTCGGCATGATCCGCGGCCCGATCCTGGCCTCGTCGGAATGGAACGGCGTCTATTGGGAACTGTTCGGCTTTGCCGCCGTGCTGTTCTTCGTCACCTGTTACGGCATCTCGCAATATTCGCAATGGCTGGAGCGACAGCTGCAGACCGATCACCGGTAAGGAGGGTCAGACCCGATGACGGCAGAAACGAAGCAAGCCGCAAAGACGCTGGAGGTTTCCGACAAGGTTGCCGTCGAGATCGTGAACATGAACAAGTGGTTCGGCACCTTCCACGTGCTGCGCGACATCGACCTGACCGTCTACCAGGGCGAGCGGATCGTCATCGCCGGCCCCTCCGGTTCCGGAAAGTCGACGCTGATCCGCTGCATCAACGCGCTGGAGGAGCACCAGAAGGGCAAGATCATCGTCGACGGCACGGAGCTGTCGAACGACGTGAAGAACATCGACCGGATCCGGTCGGAGGTCGGGATGGTGTTCCAGCATTTCAACCTGTTCCCGCATCTGACGATCCTCGAGAACTGCACGCTGGCGCCGATCTGGGTGCGCAAGACGCCCAAGCGCGAGGCCGAGGACACGGCGATGCATTTTCTGACCAAGGTCAAGATCCCCGAGCAGGCCGACAAGTATCCCGGCCAGCTCTCGGGCGGACAGCAGCAGCGCGTGGCGATCGCCCGCAGCCTGTGCATGAAGCCGCGGATCATGCTGTTCGACGAGCCCACCTCGGCGCTCGATCCCGAGATGATCTCGGAAGTGCTCGACACGATGATCGAGCTGGCCGAGGAAGGCATGACGATGTGCTGCGTGACCCACGAGATGGGTTTCGCGCGCAAGGTGGCCAACCGGGTGATCTTCATGGACGAGGGCCAGATCGTTGAGCAGAACGAGCCCGAGGAATTCTTCAACAACCCCAAATCCGAGCGCACCAAGCTGTTCCTGAGCCAGATCCTGGGCCACTGAGGACGGGGGCGCTGTCCCCGTCGCCCTGACGGGCGACTCCCCCGGAGTATTTCGGGCAACATGAAGGGCGGTCCGACGGGCCGCCTTTAGTCCTGTCAGACCCAGGCCGTTTGGCGGGTGCGCAAGGCGCGGATATCGCGGCGCAGATCGTCGGGCACGGCACCCTCGCGCGGGGTGTCGCGCAGCGTGTCGATCAGCGCGTCGGGCGGCAGGATCGGGCGGCGCGTCCATGCGAGGGCGGCGAGTACCGCGCGCGCCGGTTCCGGCAGCCGGTCGGGGATCTCGTGTCCGGCAAGCGTCGCCCAGACGCCCGACCAGAGGCGCGCCACCGTCCACGGGTTGTAGCCGCCACCGCCCAGCACCAGCAGCCGCGGCGCCATGCCGCGCAGCGCCGCGACAGTGTCCCAATGGGCGTTGTTCGAGAGCATGAGCCGCGACAGCGGGTCCTCGGTGACGGCATCGGCACCGCATTGCAGAATCAGCGCCTGAGGCCGCATGGCCTGCACCGTGGGCAGGATCACCTCGTCAAGCGCCATCCGGAAGCCGGTGTCATTGGTGCCCCGCGGCAGCGGCAGGTTGATCGCCGATCCGCCCGCGCGGTCGTCGAGCGGCCCGGTGAAGGGCCAGCGGTTCGCCTCGTGCGTGGAGATCATCAGCACCCGCGGGTCGCCGTGGAAGGCCGCCGCGACCCCGTCGCAGTGATGCGCGTCGATATCGACATAGGCGATGCGCGTGAGCCCCTGCGCGAGGAAGGCATGGATCGCCAGCACCGGGTCGTTGAGATAGCAGAACCCGCCGGCCCGGTCGGCCATGCCGTGATGCGTCCCGCCGCCGGGATTGTAGACCGCGCCGCCATCCGCCAGCAGGTTCGCCGCCATCAGCGAGCCGCCGGCGGCGGTGGCGGGGCGGCGGAACATCTCGGCGAAGACCGGGTTCGAGAGCGTGCCGAGATGGTGGCGATCGCGGGTCTCGGGGGTGACCGCGCCGGCATTTTCGGCGTGCTGAAGCGCCGCGATATAGGCCGGGGTGTGCCAGGTGGTCAGCGCCTGCGGCTTGGCGCGCGGGCTGTTGATGTAGCGGCCCGGCGGCAGCCAGCCGATGGCGCGGCAGAGGTCGATCACGGTGGGCACCCGCGGGATCGACAGCGGGTGATGCGCCCCGTAGGACGAGCCGCGATAGATGTTGGAACCGATGAAGACCGGGGGGTGCATCGCCGCCTAGCCGAGGTCGTGCGGCGTGACGAAGTCTTGCACCGTCCCGCTGCCGGGGGCGAGATACGACCAGTCGTCGATATCGAACCGTGCGACCAGCGTGGCCCCCGTGGGGTAATCCGCGAAGCGGTCATGTGCGGGGGGTGTCGCAACCAGTGCGTGGGCGAAGTCGCAGATGCCGGGGTTGTGGCCGATCATCAGCACGCGGTTGCCGCGCGCCTGGCGCAGGACGCCGAGCATTTCCGCAGGCTCGGCAAGGTAGAGCCGCGCGTGCAATTCCGGGGCAAGCGACAGGCCGAGCCGCTCGCAGGTCTCTTGCGTGCGGGACGAGGGCGAGCAGAGGATCTGGTCGGGCGCGAGACCTTGGGCGCGCAGCCAGTGCCCGAGCGCCGTGGCCGCGCGACGCCCGCGCCCGTTCAGCGGGCGGTCATGGTCGCCGAGGCCGGGCTTGGCCCAGGACGACTTGGCGTGGCGCATCAGGATCAGGTTCCTCATCCGAAATACCCCATGTGGAAGGCCGATTGCGCCTCTGGCCGGGCATGTGCCTGGCTGACCGGGCAGGCGCGGCGCACGGCGCAGCCGCGCGCGCGGCAGTCATTGCCCGGCCGGTCGAGATCGGCGCGGCAGGCCGGCACGTCGTAGCCTTCGGGTGTCAGGGCCGAGACCGGGCACGCGGTGCGGCAGGGCTGATCGGCGCAGCTGTCGCACGGGCGCGTGCCGGGGGGCGGCAGATCGAACCGCTCGGGCAACGCGATGGCCCCACGATAGGAGACCATCAGCCCGGCGGTGTCATGCACCAGCAGGCCCACCGGCGAGGGCCAGGCGCGGCCGCTGCGCCGCGCCCAGTCGATGAAGGGCTGCCAGGGCGGCCCGCCGAACGGGAAAATCGCCGTACCGCCGAGATCGCGCGCGACAGCAGTGATGACGCGGGCCGACCAGCGATCCATCGGGTCGGGGCGGGCGTCGCGATATTCCGGCTGGCTTTCGAAATGCGCCCAGAACCCCGGCCCGTCGGGGCCCAGAAGCACCAGCGTCCGATGCCCCGGCACCTCGTCCTCGGCCAGGTGCAGCGCGCCCATCACCGCGAGGCGGTGGGACGTCACGCGACAGGCGATGCGGTCGAGGCTCATATCCGGGGCATCCTTGGCATGCTGAAGCATCTAACGCGACCCCGTGGTTTCACAAGGCCGCGGTCATGTCGCGCGGATGAGCGAGCCGGCGCCGTGCTCGGTGTAAAGTTCCAGCAGCGTGGCGTTGGGGGCGCGCCCGTCGAGGATCACCACCGCGCGCACGCCGGCCTCTATCGCGGCGAGGGCCGTTTCGGTCTTGGGGATCATGCCGCCGGCGATCACCCCGTCGCGGGTCATCTCGCGGATCTGGTCAGCTGTCAGTTCGGTGACCACGCGCCCCTCGGTGTCGCGCACCCCGTCGATATCGGTCAGAAGCAGCAGCCGGTCGGCCTTGAGCGCGCCGGCCACGGCACCGGCGGCGGTGTCGCCGTTGATGTTGAAGGTCTCGCCCGCCGGGCCGGCGCCCAAGGGGGCGATGACGGGGATCATGTTGGCGTCGAACAGCGTGTGCAGGATCGTCGTGTCGATCTGCGCGGGCGCCCCCACGAGGCCGAGCTCGGGGCTGACCGGCGTGCAGGTGATGAGGCTTGCATCCTTGCCCGACAGGCCCACGGCGCTGCCGCCCTGCCCGCTTATGGCCTGCACGATGCGCTTGTTGACGCGGCCCGACAGGACCATCTCGACGACCCTCATGGTGGCCTCGTCGGTGACGCGCTTGCCGTCGACGAATTGCGAGGTTATCGACAGCTTTTCCAGCATCTCGTTGATCATCGGCCCGCCGCCATGGACGATCACGGGGTGCACGCCCACATGGCTCATCAGCACGACGTCGCGGGCGAAGGTTTCCATCGCCGCGTCGCTGCCCATGGCGTGACCGCCCAGCTTTATCACCACGATGGCGCCGGTATAGCGTTGCAGGTAGGGCAGCGCCTCGGACAGCGTGCGGGCGGTGGCGATCCAGTCGCGGGTCATGTCTCGGGCCTTCATGGTAATCTCCGGCGGGGTCATGCCCTGTTAGCGGCTGCGCCCGGCCCTGCCAAGTCTTCGCGGGCGCGTCAGTCGAGGCGGCGGCCGGTCACAGGGTCGAAGAGGTGCAGGTTCGCGGCGGCGACATCCAGCCCCAGCGTGTCGCCGGGATGCGGCAGCGCATCGCCGGTCAGGCTGGCGATCATCTCGACCTCGTTGCCCGGCACGGTGCCGTGCACGTTGGCCGAGGCGCCCAGATGTTCGACCACCCGCACGGACAGGCGCAGCGGCCCGTCGGTTTCGGGGTGCAGATGCTCGGGTCGGATGCCGATGGTCACCTCGCCGTGGCGCACGCCCGCGGGCGCCGCCACCGTGCCCGCCGGGGTGACGAGGCCCTGCGCGTCGATCCGGCCCTGCATCAGGTTCATCGGCGGCGAGCCGATGAATTCCGCCACGAAGACCGAAGCCGGGCGGTTGTAGACGTCGATCGGCGTGCCGACCTGCTCCACCGCGCCGCCATTAAGCACCACGAGCTGATCGGCCAGCGTCATCGCCTCCATCTGGTCGTGGGTGACGTAGATCGAGGTGGTGCCGAGGCGCTGTTGCAGGTCGCGGATCTCGACCCGGGTCTTGAGGCGCAGCTTGGCGTCGAGGTTCGACAGCGGCTCGTCGAAGAGAAACGCCTGCGGCTGGCGCACGATGGCGCGGCCCATGGCGACGCGCTGGCGCTGCCCGCCCGAGAGCTGCGCGGGCTTGCGGGTCAGGAACTCCGACAGGCCGAGGGTCGCGGCGGCCTCGTCGACCATTTTCTTGATCTGTTGCTTCGGCACGCCGCGGTTCTTCAGCCCGTAGGCCATGTTGCCATAGACGGTCATATGCGGGTAAAGCGCGTAGTTCTGGAACACCATCGCGATGTCACGCTCTGCCGGTTCTAGGTCGTTGACCACGCGGGGCCCGATCGAGACGGTGCCGTCGGTGATCGTCTCGAGCCCGGCGATCATCCGCAGCAGCGTGGACTTGCCGCAGCCCGAGGGACCCACGAGCACGCAGAACTCGCCATCCGCGATGTCGATCGATATGCCGCGGATCGCCTCGATGCCGCCGGGATAGGTCTTGCGGACATTGTTGATCTGGATGTTGCTCATCGGGTACTCATTTCTCCACTTCGACGAGGCCGCGCACGAAAAGCCGCTGCATGAACAGGATGACCGCCACCGGCGGCAAGAGCGCGAGGATCGCGGTGGACATGATCAGGTGCCATTGCGGGGTGCCCTCGCCGGCGCTGGTCATGCGCTGAATGCCCATGACGATGGTGTAATAGCTTTCATCCGTGGTCACCAGCAGCGGCCAGAGGTACTGGTTCCAGCCATAGATGAAGAGGATCACGAACAGCGCCGCGAGGTTGGTGCGCGACAGAGGCAGCAGGATGTCGCGGAAGAACTTCATCGGCCCGGCGCCGTCGATGCGCGCGGCCTCGGTCAACTGGTCGGGGATCGTCATGAAGAACTGCCGGAACAGGAACGTCGCCGTCGCCGAGGCGATCAACGGGATCGACAGCCCGGCATAGGAGTTGAGCATCCCGAGGCTTGCGACGACCTCGAAGGTGGGCAGGATCCGCACCTCGACCGGCAGCATCAGCGTGACGAAGATCGTCCAGAAGGCGAGCATCCGGAAGGGAAACTTGAAATACACCACCGCGAAGGCCGACAGCAGCGAGATGACGATCTTGCCGATGGTGATCGACAGCGCCATGATCGTGGAATTCATCAGCATGATCCACAACGGCGGCGCGCCGGCGGCCGAGATCCCCTCGCCGAGGACCAGCGAATAGTTCCGGATCATCTCGGCCCCCGGCAGCAGGGGTATGCCGCGGCTGACCTCGGCGGCGGTATGGGTCGAGGCGACGAAGGCCAGGTAGATCGGGAACACGAACATCGCCGCGCCGAAGATCAGCACGGCATGCTGGATGAAGGTCAGGAAGGGGCGCCGTTCGACCATCAGTATTCCACCTTGCGCTCGATATAGCGGAACTGGATCGCCGTCAGCGCGATCACCAGCACCATCAGGATCACCGACTGCGCCGCCGACGCGCCGAGGTTGAGCCCCTCGAACGCGTCGCGCCAGACCTTGTAGACGAGGATGTTGGTGGCCTGCCCCGGCCCGCCGCTGGTGGTGGCATGCACCACGCCGAAGGTCTCGAAGAAGGAATAGACCACGTTGACGACGATCAGGAAGAACACCGTGGGCGACAAGAGCGGCAGCTGGATGGTGACGAAGCGCTTGAACGGCCCCGCCCCGTCGATCGCCGCGGCCTCTGTGAGCGAGCGCGGGATCGCCTGCAGCCCGGCGAGGAAGAACAGGAAGTTGTAGCTGACCTGCCGCCAGACGGAGGCCACGACGATCAGCGTCATCGCGTCGCCGCCATCGACGTAATGGTTCCAGTCATAGCCCAGAGCATCGAGCGCATAGGCCACGATGCCGATCGTCGGGTTGAACAGGAACCACCACAGCACGCCCGCCACGGCGGGCGCCACGGCATAGGGCCAGATCAGCAGCGTCCGGTAGAGCATGGCGCGGCGGATCACCCGGTCGGCCATGATCGCCATCACCAGCGCGATCCCCATCGAGAAGCCGGCGACCATGGCGCTGAAGCTGATCGTGGTGATGAAGCTGTTGATGTAGTCGCTGTCGGCGAACAGCCGCGCGAAATTGGCCATCCCGATGAACTCGGTCTTCAGCCCGAACGCATCCTCGCGCAGCACGGATTGATACAGCGCCTGGCTGGCCGGCCAGATGAAGAAGATCAGCGTGATGACGATCTGCGGCGCGATCAGCGCGTAGGGCAGCCAGTTGTGCCGGAAGGTGACGGTCTTGGTGCGCACGGGCCGGGCCTCGACGGTTGTTATTCACTGATGCGCCGGCCCGGACGGGGTCGGGCCGGCGCTGTGGTCACGTCCCGACTGCTTCAGTTGTTGGCGGCCTCGAAATCGCGCAGCAGGGCATTGCCGCGGGCGGCAGCGGCGTCAAGCGCTGTCTCGGCGCTCTGGTTGCCGGCCCACAGGTCTTCCAGCTCCTGGTTGATGATGTCGCGGATCTGCACGAAGTTGCCGAAGCGCAGACCGCGCGAGTTCTCGGTCGGCTCGTTCAGCGACAGCTGCTTGATCGCGGTGTCGGTGCCGGGGTTCTCCTCGTAGAAGCCCTGCTCCTGGCTCAGCTCGTAGGCGGCGGTGGTGATCGGCACGTAGCCGGTGGACTGGTGCCAGTCGGCCTGCACCTCGGGCGAGCTGAGATAGTTGAAGAACGCCGCGACACCGTCGTAATCGCCCTCGTCATGACCTTCGAGCACCCAAAGCGTGGCGCCGCCGATGATCGAGTTCTGCGGCGCTTCGGCCCCGTCGGTGTTGAGCGGCAGCATCGCCTGGCCGAACTCGAAATCGGCCTGCTCGCTGATCCCGGCATAATAGGCCGACGAGTTCATCCACATCGCGCATTCGCCGTTGGTGAACAGCGGCAGACTGTCGCCGCGGCGGCCGCCATACTGGAACGTGCCGTCGGCCTGGCTGTCTGCGATGCGCTGCAGCAGGTTGCTCAGATCCTCGCTTTGATCGAACATGAATTCCGTGTCGAGCCCGGCGAAGCCGTTCTGCTGCGTGCCGATCGGCTGGTCGTGCCAGGCGAGGTAGTTCTCGATCATCACCCAGGACTGCCAGCCGAAGGAGAACGCGCAGTCATGGCCGTTGGCCTGCAGCGCGTCGGCGGCCGCGAACATCTCGTCCCATGTCTCGGGCACATCCTCGACGCCGGCGTCGTTCAGCAGGTCGCGGTTGTACCACAGCACCGGCGTGGACGAGTTGAACGGCAGCGACAGCATGTCACCGTCGGTCGTGGTGTAGTAGGATTTCACCGCCGGCAAGTAGGCGTCGTTGTTCCAGTCGATATCGGCCTGCTCCATCACGCCCTGCACGCGCCGGATGGCACCCTCGGCGGCCATCATCGTGGCCGTGCCGACCTCGAAGACCTGCACGACATGCGGCTGCTCGCCGGCGCGGAAGGCGGCGATGGCGGCGGTCATGTTCTCGGTATAGGTGCCCTTGTAGGTGGGCACGACGGTGTAGTCGTCCTGCATCTCGTTGAAGTCGCCTGCGATCTCGTCGACCTTTTCGCCGAGCGCGCCGCCCAGGGCGTGCCAGAACTGGATTTCCGTCTGGGCCGTCGCTGCGGACCCGAGAAGCGCCAGCGCGCCGGTCATCGCGGTAAGAGTCTGTCTGCGTTGCATCGCGTGTTCTCCGAACCTTGAGGTGGGTGAGCAGGACGGTCCGCCGGCAGCGCCGATCGATCCGCCTCTCGGGGTTTTAAAGTCACCGCTGTCACGGGGTTTCAAATGAAACCTTTGTGACACGATGCCGGTATCATGGGAAGGGATGACTGCGACATTCCGTCAACCGTCGTCCAGCCCCGGCGCGGATCAGACCACCAGCACCGGCACCTCGGAAAGGCCCGTGACCTTGAGCGAGACGCTGCCCAGCAGGTACCCCTCCATCGAGCCCATGCCGCGGCTGCCGATCACGATCAGGTCGTGGCCGTGTTCCTTGGCGAACTTGATGATGGTGCGCGACGTGTGGCCGGCCGTGACGAAGGCGCGCACGTTCTCGAAGCCGGCCTTCAGGACGTGCTCTTTGCCGTATTCGGCCACTTCGGTGGCATGCTCGGACATGATGTCGTCGAGATTGCCGGGATCGCTGGGGCGCACCATCGACAGCGACGCCTCGAGCATCGAATGGTGCCGGTAGACCGTCAGGATGGTCAGCGCCGCGCCGGTCAGACGGGCCATCTCCATCGCCCGGTCCAGTGCCTTCTCGGCGTTCGGCGAACCGTCATAGGGGACGAGGATGGATTTGAACATGGGTGTCTCCTCCGCTCATTTCGAGAACGCGAGATCGCGCAGGAAGAGGGCGATCTGCGGGAAGTAGATCAGCGCCACGGCCACGCCGAGCAGGATCACGATGAAGGGCGGCGTGCCGCGGATCACCTCCCAGTAGGGCCGCTTGAAGACCGCGATGGCGGTGAAGATATCGCACCCGAAGGGCGGCGTCGCAGAGCCGATGGCGACCTGCAGCGTGATGATCGTGCCCACCAGAACCGGGTCGAGGCCGACCGCATCCACCACCGGCGCGAAGATCGGCACCATCACCAGGATCACCACGATCGGATCGACGAACATGCAGCCGATGAAGAACGCGATCGAGATCACGAAGAGCACGCCGATCTGGCCCATCTGGTCGATGCCGATGCCGCTGAGGATCTCCTGCGGGATCTGCGCGAACGAGATCACCCACGAGAACGCCGCGCCGACGCCGACGAGAATGAACACCACCGCGGTGATCAGACCGGTCGATTTCGCGGTGTCGTAAACCCCGGCAAGATCGAGCGAGCGGAACACCAGCACCTCGAGGACGAGGGCATACAGCACGCAGGCCGCCGCGGCCTCTGTCGGGCTGAAGATGCCGCCATAGATGCCGCCGATGATGATCGCCGGAAAGCCCAGCGGCCAGAGCGCGCTGCGCATCGCGCCCGCGCGTTCGGCCCAGGTGTACTTGTCTTCGGTGGGCACGTTGTTGCGCACCGCGTAGACCCACGAATAGAACGAGAAGAGCACGAGGATCAGCAGCCCCGGCCCGATGCCGGCGATGAACAGTTCCGCGATCGAGGTGCCGGAGACCACGCCGTAGATGATCATCCCGATCGAGGGCGGGATGAGAAAGGCGATGTCGGCGGCGTTGATGATCAGCGCGAGGATGAAGCTGTCATTGTAGCCGGCCTTCTGCATCCGCGGCCGCAGCGGCGAGCCGATGGCGACCACCGTCGCCTGCGTCGATCCCGAGACCGCGCCGAACATCGTGCAGGCCGCCGCCGTCGAGACCGCGAGCCCGCCCTTGAGATGTCCCACGAAGGCCATCACGAGGTCGATCAGCCGCCTGGCGGATTGCCCGCGCGTCATGATGTCGGCGGCGAAGATGAACATCGGCACCGCGATCAGCGAGGCGGGCCGAATGCCCCCCATGATCTGCTGGATCATCGTCTCCATCTGGCCCATGCCGCCGAACATCGTGTAGAAGCCCACGAAGGAGGCGACGATCAGCGGGATCATCATCGGGAATCCCAGCAGCAGAAGCACGATCATGATCGAGAATATCGTCGTGGCCATCGCGTCAGACCTCCATCTCGTTGTCGTCATACCCTTCGAGCACCGAGGTCGACAGCCAGGTATCCTTGGATATGATGTTCTTGATCGCGGTCAGCGCGTATTGCAGGCCGGTCATGAAGAAGCCGACGGGCACCCAGACGAGGGTGATCCAGACCGGGATTCGCAGCGACGGCAGCACACGGCCACGGTCAGCCTGCACCAGAATGTATTGAATGGCATAGTAGCACAGACCGAACATGAACACCGCGGTTATCGCGGCGATGATGATCATCAGGATCTTGCGTCCCGCGGGCGGCAGCGCATCGTAGATCGCCGACATGCGGATATGCCGGCCCTGCCGCGCGGCGTAGCTGATGCCTGCAAAGGTGATCAGGATGATCAGGATGCGGTTGAGTTCCTCGGAGAAGAACAGGCTGTTCTGGAACACGAAGCGGCCGACCACGTTGGCCACCGTGTTGGCCGCCATCAACAGCACCCCGACGGCCAGCATGACGCTTTCGATCCATGCGATGGTGTTGTCGATGACGCCCAGTGGCCCCGGCAGGGAGGAGGCGTAGGCGTCCGCCTTGGGGGTGGCGCGCGGCTTGCGATCCGGCGCTGATCCGCCGTCCGGTTCAGGCTTGTCGCTCACGGGCTGAGCCTCCACTGGTTGTCTGGATGATGGGGCGGGTGCGGCCCGCGATACCGGCCGCACCCGCAGGCAGGATCCGGCGTCAGCCGGACACTTCGGAAAGATCCTCTTTCATCTGGTCGAGGATTTCCTTGCCGCTGTCGCCGGTCATCTCGATGAACTTGTCCTCGACCTGCTTGCCGGCCTCGATAAAGGGCTGGCGCTGTTCTTCGGTCAGGATGTTGACCTCCATCGAGGGCTTGGCTTCCTTGATCTTCTCGATGCTCTCTTCGTGCAGGCCCTTCTGGTACTCGATGATGTGATCGAAGGCGACGTCGATGGCATCCTGAACGACCTGCTGTTCCTCGTCAGAGAGGCCCTCGTAGAAGTCGAGGTTGGCCATCACCGCGGTGGTGAAGTTGTTGTGCCCCATGCAGGTGATGACCTCGGTCACCTCGTACATCTTCGTAGACTCGATGAAGAACATCGGGTTCTCCTGGCCCTGGATGATGCCGGTCTGCAGCGCGCCGTAGACCTCGCCCCATGGCAGCGGCGTGGGCGTCGCGCCGAACGCCTGGTAGCTTTCCACCAGCAGCGGGTTGGTCATCACGCGAACCTTGGTCTGGTCGAGATCGGCCGGTTCGGTCACCGGCTCCTGCGTGGTCAGGCAGACCTCTCCCTCGGGGAACATGGTCAGCAATTCCAGCCCCTGCTCGGCGTAGAGCTCGGGGAACATCTCGTTGATCGCCTCGGAGGTGCGGAAGAACTCTGCCAGCTTGTCGGTGTCCTGCGGCAGAAGGTACGGCACGAAGAACACCTGCGCCTCGGGGATCAGCGAGCCGGTGAAGCCCGGGCTCTGATCGACGAATTGCAGGATGCCGGACTGCGCCTGCTCCATGGTGTCGGCGGATTCGCCAAGGGTGCCATAGGGGAAAAGCTGGACGGTATGGTCGGTATTCGCCTCGACCTCTTCCTTGAACTTCTGGGCGAAGACGCCCTGCACCTCGTCGATGGCCTCTTCGAAGGCGTAGCGCCACGTATCCGCGACGGCCGCCGATGCGCTCAGCGCCACGATGCTCGTGGCCGCGGTCGTGATGGCCAGACGTTTTACGGATGTGAACATTTCGCTCTCCCTGTTTTGTGACATTTATGATGCAAGCCTATCCGAAGAGGCCCGCATGTCAACAAGGGGGAACGCGGGGGGCGGCCTTGCCGGCGCGCCCGGGCGCGCTGGACGCGAAAGACCCGCCCCGCCATGAATATAAACTATATCTATGCCAATGGCTTGCGGGGTCTCGGCCGGATCATCGGCGGATCAGGTATAGATCGCGGTCTGCGCGGCTTGCCCGTCGCGCAGGGTGCCGCGATACATGCCTGCACAATTAAACGGCATGGTGATCGTGCCGTCGCGATCGATCGCGATCAGCCCGCCCGAGCCCTCATGCGCGGCCAGATCGACCTGCACCACGTGCTCTGCCGCGTCGGTCAGCGACTGGCCTGCCAGCCGCATCCGCGCGTCGATCTCGTGCGCCGCGACGCGGCGGATGAAGGCCTCGCCGTCGCCGGTGGCCGAGATCGCGCAGGTGGCGTTGTCGGCGAAGGTGCCGGCGCCGACGATCGGGCTGTCGCCCACGCGGCCCGCGCGTTTTGCGGTCATCCCGCCGGTCGAGGTCGCCGCCGCGAGATTGCCGGCCCGGTCGCGCGCCACCGCGCCCACCGTGCCGTGGCGCCGCGCGGGATCGTCGTCGAGCGTGCCCTCGGCCTGCATGCGCAAGGTCTGCTGCAGGCTGTTCCAGCGCTCTTGCGTGAAGAAATAGCCGGGCTCCTCGAGGGCGATGCCCGCGTCGCGCGCCAGCGCCAGCGCACCGTCGCCGATCATCATCACGTGATCGGTCCGCTCCATCACGGCGCGGGCCAGGTGCACCGGGTTGCGCGGCCCGCAGATGCCGGCCACGGCGCCGGCGCGGCGGCCCTGCCCGTCTACGATGGCGGCGTCCATCTCGTGCGTGCTGTCGCGCGTGAAGACCGCGCCGTGCCCGGCATTGAAGAGCGGCTCGTCCTCGAGCGCAGTGACCGCGGCAGTCACCGCGTCGAGCGCCGTGCCATCCGCGGCGAGCACCGCCTCGCCCGCCGCGAGCACCCGCGCGAGCGCCGCGTGATAGGCCGCTTCGCGCGCCGGTGTCATGTCCGCCGGGGGCAGAACCCCGGCCCCGCCATGAATGGCGAGCGCGAATTCATTGGTCATTCATCCCTCCATTTCGGAACCGTCACGCAACTGCCCGATTTCGGGGCGGTGGTTGTGATTTTGGAACATTACTGCCACATCTCCGCGTGATGCGCCACCACCGGCGTTTGTAACCCGGTAACTTTCACAATATATAGTGCGAACGATGGCTGGCAGGAGATCCCAAATGAACATGCCCATTCAACCCGTGCGCAAGGGCAAGCTCATTGCCATCGGCGGCGCCGAAGACAAGGCGTCGGCCACGAGCATTCTGGAACGGGTGCTCAAATGCTCTCACACGTCCGAGCCGCGCGTCGGCGTGATCACCACGGCCAGCAGCATCCCCGACGAGGTCTTCGAGTCCTATCGCGAGGTGTTCGACCGGCTGGGCGCCGGCGAGGTCGTCGACATCCGCATCCGCGAGCGCAAGGATGCCGGGGACCCGGCGAAAATCGAGATGATCGAGGGCTGCGACGTGGTCTTCATCTCGGGCGGCGACCAGATGCGCCTGACCAGCATCTTCGGCGGCTCGGACGCGCTTGGCGCGATCCGCAAGCACTACCAGGAGGGCGGCGTGATCGCCGGCACCAGCGCCGGCGCGGCCTGCCAGTCGACGACGATGGTCTATGGCGGCAACGCGACGGATTCGCTGCGCAAGGGCGCGGTGAAGATGTCGGCGGGGTTCGGACTGATCGACAAGGTCATCATCGACACGCACTTCCTCGAACGCGGGCGATTCTCACGGCTGATGGAAGTCGGAGCGACGAATCCCGAATATCTCGGCGTCGGGCTCGGCGAAGATGCTGCGGTCCTGTTCGGAGAAGATACCATCCATGCCTTCGGTCCCGGTCATGTCATCCTCGTTGACAGTTCGCGGATAACCGGTTCCAATGTCTTCGATCTTTCGGACGGTGAGGCGGTGAGCGTTCACAACGTCCTGATGCACGCCATGATCGACGGGGATACGTACAACATGTCCCAACGTCGAATGCTGAGTGCGAAAGACCTGGGAACCGAAGGCCTGGAGCAGACGAATGAACATACTTGAACATCGCGCCCTGCGCGGCCCGAATTACTACAGCCGCTACCACGCGATCTACATGCGCCTCGACATCGAGGATCTCGAAAGCCGGCCCAGCGACAAGGTGCCCGGCCTCGCCGAGAAGCTCGAGGCGGTTATCCCGTCGATCTACGGGCATCGCTGCTCGGTCGGCGAGGTGGGCGGCTTCCTGCAACGGGTGCGCAACGGCACCTTTGCCGGGCACATGGTCGAGCATCTGGCGATCGAGCTGCAGAACCTCGTCGGCTTCGCCGTGGGCTACGGCAAGACCGTCGACACCTACGAGAAGGGCGTCTACCACGTCGTCTACCGCTACCGCGACGAGGCCACCGGCCTTGCCGCCGGCGAGGCGGCCGTGGCGATCGTGCGCAAGCTCTACGATGGCGGGCATGTCGATCTCGAACCGATCATCGCCCATCTCAAGGAAGTGCGTGACGCGCATGCGCTCGGGCCGTCGACCGGCGCGATCGTCGATGCCGCCAAAAAACGCGACATCCCGTTCTACAACCTGACCCCCGGCACCAGCTACACGCAGCTGGGGCACGGCGTGAAGCAGCGGCGCTTCCAGGCCACGGTGACCGACGGGTCGGGCATCATCGGGCACTCGATCGCCGACGACAAGGACTGGACCAAGCAGATCCTCGACGATGCCGGCATCGCCGTGCCCAAGGGCTGCACCTGCTATTCCTGGGACGAGGTCAAGAACGCCACCGAATGGATCGGCTGGCCGGTCGTCACCAAGCCGCTGGCGGGCAATCACGGCCGCGGCGTCAGCACCGATATCGGCACTCTCGAAGACCTGAGATCGGGCTACGACGCGGCGCTGGCACGGGTGCGCGACAATTCCGGCGCGGTGATCGTCGAAAGCTACGTCAAGGGCGAGGATCACCGCATCCTGGTGATCGGCGGCAAGCTGGTGGCGGCCGCGCGGCGGCGCCCGGCGCATGTCACCGGCGACGGCAAGTCCACAATCCAGGCGCTGATCGACATCGCCAACAAGGACCCGCGCCGCGGCGTCGGCCACGAGAACGTGCTGACCCAGATCCATGTCGACGTGCAGACCCACCGCATGCTGGAACAGGCCGGCCTGACCCTAGACAGCGTGCCCGGCGACGGCGAGATGGTGTTCCTGAAATCCACCGCGAACATCTCGACCGGCGGCACCGCCACGGACCTGACCGACGAGGTGCATCCCGATATCCGCTTCTCGATGGAG
The DNA here is from genome assembly GCF_037083785.1 of Roseovarius sp. D22-M7. Classification (NCBI taxonomy): domain Bacteria; kingdom Pseudomonadati; phylum Pseudomonadota; class Alphaproteobacteria; order Rhodobacterales; family Roseobacteraceae; genus Roseovarius; species Roseovarius sp. D22-M7. The sequence goes on along the minus strand of NZ_JBAPKY010000003.1, from coordinate 36,672 downwards.
CGGATCGCGCGGCATGTCGGGCTCGACGTGATCGGCATCGACCTGCTGGCGGAAACCCTGACCAAGCCGCTGGCCGAGCAATCCGCCGGCGTGGTCGAGGTGAATGCCGGCCCCGGCTTCCGGATGCACATGGCGCCCACGCATGGTACGCCGCGCCCGGTGGGCCAGTATGTCGTCGACATGCTGTTTCCCGATCCCACGGATAACGGCCGCATCCCGATCACCGCGATCACCGGCACCAACGGCAAGACCACGACCACGCGGCTGACCTCGCATATCCTGCGCCAGTCGGGGCACTCGGTCGGCATGGGCTGCACCGGCACGGTCGAGATCGACAACCACGTGATCCTGCGCGGCGACTATTCCGGCCCCGCCGCGGCGCAGGCCGTGCTGCGCGAGCCCACGGTCGAACACGCCGTTCTGGAAGTGGCGCGCGGCGGCATCATGCGGCGCGGCCTCGGTTTCGACGAATGCGACGTTGGCGTGCTTCTCAACATCGCCTCGGACCATCTCGGCGAGCGCGACATCCACACGCTTGAGGAACTCGCGCGCTGCAAGACCGTGGTCGTGGACGCCGTCAAGAAAGAGGGCGGGTATTGCGTCCTGAATGCCGACGACCCGCTTGTGATGGAGCATGGCACCTACTGGGCGCGCGGCGAGATCATCTATTTCACCATGAACCCCGACAATCCCGACCTGCAGGAACATCTCAGCGAGCTGGGCATGGTGCTGACCGTCAAGAACGGGCGGATCGTGCTGCTGCGCGGCAAGGTGACCGTCGATATCGTCGACGTCAACGACGTGCCGATCGCCTTCGAGGGGCACGCGCCGTTCAACGTGCAGAACGCGATGGCCGCCGCCGCGACGGCGCTTGCCCACGGGATCGAGATCGACGACATCCGCGCCGGGCTGCTGACCTTCCACCCGACGCCCGCGCAGATGCCCGGCCGCACCAACTACTTCGAGGCCGACGGCGTGAAGTGCCTGATCGATTACGGCCATAACGTGCCCGCGCTCCAGGCGCTGGAGCCGCTGGTCAAGGGCCTGGGGCAGCAGCGCCGGATCGGCGTGTCGACCGCGCCCGGCAACCGCCGCGACGAGGATCTCGAGGCGCTCGGGGCGCAGCTCGCGAAGATGTGCGACGTGGTCTATGTCTACGAATCCGATGCGCGCGGCCGCGCCGAGGGCGAGGTCGCCAAGCTGATCCGCGACGGCGCCGACGCGGCCGGATCGAAAAGCGAGGTGCATCTCATCATGAACGAGCGGGACGCCGTGGACCGCGCCATCGCCGAGGCCAAGCCCGGCGATTTCCTGCTGCTTCTGGTCGATGACATCACCGGCACCACCGACCGGCTCAAGGGCCGCAGCTTTCCGGTTCAGGCCGACCTCGCACAGGCATGAGCATGCCGCGCGGCCGGGCGATGCGCGCCCGGCCGGTGACAGGCACGCCAGGCTAACAAAAGGGACAGTCACCATGACCAAGAACGTCTTCGTCGTCGGAATGAACAAGCTGAACGCCGAGCGCCTCAAGCGGCTGCGCGGGGTCGAGGATGTCGCGTTCCACCCCTTGCTGACCCCTGCGCAGGTGTCGGAAACGCAGGATTTCGACATCCCCGCGATGCTGGCCGAGGCCGAGGCGACGCTGGATGCCTTCGACGGCTCGATCGATGCGATCGTCGGCTATATCGACTTTCCGGTCTCCACCATGCTGCCGCTCCTGTGCAAGAAATACGGCACCCGCAACGCCTCGCTGGAAGCCTTGCTGAAATGCGAGCACAAGTACTGGTCGCGCAAGGTCATGGCCGAGGTTATCCCCGACCACACGCCCACCTTCACCGCCTTCGATCCGTTCGACGACGACGCGCTGTCGCATATAGGCGAGGCCGGGCTGCGGTTTCCGTTCTTCGTGAAACCGATCAAGTCATCGGGCTCGCGGCTGGGCTTCCGCATCGACAGCCCCGAGGATTTCGACTACGCGATCGCCGCCTTCCGCGCCGAGATCGGCCAGATCTCCGAGCCGTTCAACTACGTGCTCGACCAGGCCGACCTGCCCGACGAGATCCGCGCGGTCGAGGGGCATTACTGCATGGCCGAGCGGGTGATCGGCGGGCGGCAATGCACCGTCGAGGGCTACGTGCATGACGGCGAGGTGGTGCCCTACGGAACCGTCGATTCGATCCGCTACCCGCAGGTCCTCAGCTTCTTCTACTACCTTTACCCCTCGACCCTGCCGCGCCGCGTGCAGGACCAGATGAACGAGATCACCCGCACGATCATGTCGCATATCGGCTATGACAATGCCGCCTTCAACATCGAGTATTACTGGGACGAGGTGCAGAACACGATCTGGCTGCTCGAGATCAACACCCGGATCGCGCAGTCGCATTGCGACCTCTTCGAGATGGTCGACGGCGTCAGTCACCAGCAGGTGACCGTCGATCTGGGCCTCGGGCAGAAGCCCGACATGCCCCAGGGCGAAGGCCCCGAGAACGTCGCGGGCGAATTCTTCTACCGGGTGTTCTTCAACGACGCGACCATCGCCCGCGCCCCCTCGCGCGCCGAGATCGACGTGGCCGCGGAACAGGTCGCCGGCACGCGCATCGTGTCCTATGTCAAGAAGGGCATGAAGCTGTCGGAACTGCCCGAGCAGGACGCCTACAGCTATGCCGTGGCCTCGATCTGGATGGGGGCGGGCAAGCAATCCAAGCTCTTGTGGAACTACGAGCAGGTGATGAAGCGGCTCAACTACGAATTCACCGATATCGTTGAATAAAGGCCGGGGGCGCGCTGGACATTGCGCCCTACCGGCGTCATGTCCACTTATCCCTCTTGCCGTTCGGAACGCCCCATGACCCTCGATCTGAAAATCGACCATCCGCTGCCCGCCACGATCCGCGAGATCGAGCACCTGGAAATCCCCATGCCCGACGGGACGCGCCTGGCGGCGCGGACCTGGATGCCCGAAGGCGCGGACACGGCCCCCGTGCCCGCGATCCTCGAATACATCCCCTACCGCAAGAACGACAAGACGCTCGAGCGGGACCACGCCCGCGCGCCCTGGCTCGCCGCGCGCGGCTATGCCTATGTGCGCGTCGATCTGCGCGGCACCGGCGAGTCCGAAGGCGTGATGACGGATGAATATACCGAGCTGGAATTGCAGGACGGCTGCGACGTCATCGCCTGGATCGCCGAACAGGCATGGTGCGATGGCGGCGTCGGCATCGTCGGCATTTCCTGGGGCGGGTTCAACGGTCTGCAACTGGCAGCCCTGCAACCGTCCGCGCTGAAGGCCGTGGTCTCGATCTGTTCCACCGACGACCGCTATGCCGACGATATCCACTACATGGGCGGCACCCTGCTGGGCGAGCAATTGTCATGGGCGTCGGTGATGTTCGGCATCAACACCCTGCCCCCCGACCCGGTGCATGTCGGCGACCGCTGGCGCGACATGTGGCTGGCGCGGCTGCGCGATTCGGGCCTCTGGCTGAAGAACTGGCTGGAGCATCAGACCCGCGACGCGTTCTGGAAGCACGGCTCGATCTGCGAGGATTACGACGACGTCCAGATCCCGGTCTACGCCGTCAGCGGCTGGGCCGACGGGTATTGCCGGTCGGTGTTCCGGCTGGTCGAGAATCTGCCGGGCCCTGTCAAGGGCATCGTCGGGCCGTGGTCGCACAAGTATCCGCATGTCGGCGAGCCGGGCCCGGCCATCGACTGGCTGACCGAGGAAGCCCGCTGGTGGGACCAGTGGCTGAAGGGCGAAGACACGGGCATCATGGACGAGCCGCCGCTGCGCCTCTTCCTGCAGGATCACGCCCGCCCGGCCGCGCATTACCCCCGCCGCGACGGGCACTGGATCACCGAAGCCGCGTGGCCCTCGCCCGACATCACCCGCACGGCGTTTTCGCTTGGCGCCGAGGGCACGCTGGGGACCGGCGATGTGCCCGCCGGTAAGCTGTCGATCAATTCGCCACTCTGGGTGGGTCGGCATGGCGGCAAGTGGTGCTCCTACGCGCATCCCGGCGATCAGCCCGGCGACCAGCGGCGCGACGATGCCGGCAGCCTGACATTCGACACCGCCCCGCTGCCCGAGGCGCTGCACATGGTCGGCGATCCGACCCTGACACTGACCTTCACCGTGGACCAACCGATCGCGCAGATAGCGCTGCGGCTGATGGACGTGGCCCCCGGCGGCGCCGCGACGCGGGTCAGCTACGGCCTGTTCAACCTCACGCATCGCGACAGCCACGAGCACCCCGAAGCACTCGAGCCGGGCAAGACCTACACCGTCGAGGTGCCGATGAAGCATGTCGCCCAGACGTTCCGCGCCGGGCATCGCATCCGGCTGGGCGTCTCGACCAGCTATTTCCCGCTGGCCTGGCCCGCGCCCGCGCCGGTGACGCTGCAGGTGGACACGGGACGCACCACGCTGCACCTGCCGCTGCGCGACGACCGTCCCGAGGTCGAGCCCGCCTTCGCGGCCCCGCGCGCCGGTCAGCCGCTCGAGCAAAGCTTCGAGACGCCGCCGCAATCGGAATGGGTCCTGTCGGAGGATGTCGATACCGGCCGCCTGATGATCGACATCCGCGATCACGAGGGCGCCGCGCATATCACCGAGCACGGCATCACCCATTCCGGCGAAGGGTTGGAGCATTACGCGATCCTGCCCGACGACCCGCTATCGGCCGAGGGCACGGTGACCTGGACCCACGAGATGCGCCGCGACGACTGGGAGATCCGCACCGAGACGACCACGCGCCTGACCGCGACGCCGACCGAGTTCTGCATCACCGCGCGGCTGCGCGCGTGGGAAGGCCCGGAACTGGTCTACGAGCAGGAGTGGAACGAGGCCATCGCGCGCCGGCTGGTCTGAGATACTGTCGACAATACGCCGGTTTTTCTTGCGTGATGCGCGGAAAGGCGACATTCTCTCAGGTCCACGGACCTGCCCCATCAAGGACTCTACGATCATGACCGACCAAGCCGACACGAAATCTCCGATCACTTTCCGCACGCCCTCATCAGAGGACGGGATGGAGGTCTGGGACCTCATCCGCGAGGCGGGCCCGCTGGACGAAAATTCGGTCTATTGCAACCTGATCCAGTGCGATCACTTCGCCGAAACCTGCGTGATCGCAGAGCTGGACGGCGAGATCGTCGGCTGGATCTCGGCCTTCATCCCGCCCGATTCGCCGGACACGCTGTTCGTCTGGCAGGTGGCCGTCGGCGAGGCGGCGCGCGGATGCGGCGTCGCCAAGCGGATGCTGACAGAGCTTTTCGCGCGCGAGGTCTGTGCCGATGTCACCAACCTCAAGACCACGATCACCGGCGACAACGAGGCGAGCTGGGCGCTGTTCAACAGCTTTGCGGACCAGATGGATGGCGATCTGGGGTTCGAGGCGCATTACAAGCGCGACACGCATTTTGCCGGCCGGCACGCCACCGAATACATGGTCACGATCGAGGATATCTCGCCCGAGCGCGAGGCGGCGGACGACACTGCCGCGGCGGGGTGACGCACTCCCCGCCGCGCCGGTGCCGGCCCCGTATCAGACCCGGGACCGGTATCAGGCGACGTCGCGCAGGGTGACCTTGGGCGTGACACCCAGCGCGTGACAGACGTCGCGCGTCAGATCGGGCCGGTTCAGCGTGTAGAAGTGCAGATCCTCGACGCCACCCTCGATCAGCTTGCTGCACAGTTCGGTCGCCAGCGCGGTGGCCAGCAGATCGTGCCGGTTGTCGCGGATTGCCTTGTCGAACGCATTGTCAACCCAGGCCGGGATATGCGTGCCGCAGGACATCGCGAACTTGCGCGCGCCTTTCCAGTTCTCGACCGGCAGGACGCCGGGGATGATCGGCGCGGTGATGCCGGCATCGGCACAGGCGTCGCGGAATCGCAAGAAGGTCTCGGCCTCGAAGAAGAACTGCGTCACCGCCTCGGTCGCGCCCGCGTCGATCTTGCGTTTCAGCCAGTCGATATCGGCCGCGTGATCGGCGGCCTCGGGGTGCTTTTCGGGATAGGCGCCCACGCGGATCGTGAACTTGCCGGTCTCGGCCAGCGCCGAGATCAGCTCGCAGCTATTGGCGAACCCGTCGGGATGCGGCGTGAACCCGCCCGACCCTTTCGGCGGATCGCCACGCAGGGCCACGATCTCGGTCACGCCGGCCTCGGCGAACTGGTCGGCGATGGCCAGCGTTTCCTCGCGCGTGGCGTCGACGCAGGTCAGATGCGCCGCGACGTTGAGGCCGGTGGCCTTTTGCAGCGTGCCCACCGCCTCGCGCGTCAGTTCGCGGGTCGTACCGCCCGCCCCGTAAGTGACCGAGACGAAGCGCGGATCGAGGGGCGAAAGGGCATGCACGGTGTCCCACAGCCGGAACGACGCCTCGAGCGTCTTGGGCGGGAAGAATTCGAAAGAGATACGGGGCGGTGTCATCGGTGTCATCCTGTCGGTCAATCTGTTCCCTCCCCTTGTCGCAGGTGCAGCATTGTGAGACAACTTCATAAATTTCATGCTTAGGATGAGGTTCGCTAATAATGCATATCGAGTTTCGTCATCTCCGGACGATCCGGGCGATCCACCAGGCGGGCGGATTGGCCAAGGCGGCGGATGTGCTGCACATGACGCAATCGGCGCTCAGCCACCAGATCAAGGGGCTGGAGGACCAGGCCGGGGTCGAGCTTTTCGTGCGCCGCTCGCGCCCCCTGCGGCTGTCATCGGCGGGGCAGCGCCTGCTGCGGCTGGCCGAGAAGATCCTGCCCGAGATCGAGGCGCTGGAGCAGGAATTCGAGGGGCTTCGCGACGGCAGCACCGGGCGGCTGCATATCGCCATCGAATGCCATGCCTGTTTCGAATGGCTGTTCCCGGTGCTCGAGGAATTTCGCAAGACTTGGGGCGAGGTCGACGTGGATATCCGGCCCGGGCTGGCCTTTGACGCCCTGCCTGCACTGCAGAAACAGGAGGTCGACCTGGTGGTCTCGTCGGATCCCGAGGATCTGCCCGGGGTCGGCTTCAAGCCGCTTTTCGACTACGAGCCAGTCTTCGTCGCGTCCTCGCAGCATCCGCTGGCGCAGAAGGACTTTGTCGAGGCCGCCGATTTCCGCGACGAGGTGCTGATCACCTACCCGGTGGACCGCGCGCGTCTGGACGTTTTCACCGAATTGCTGACCCCCGCCAAGGTGGAACCGAGAAGCATCCGGCAGGTGGAACTGACGGCGGTGATCCTGCTGCTGGTGGCGTCCAATCGCGGGGTGGCGGTGCTGCCCGACTGGGTCGTGCGCGAATTGCGCACCAGCACCGATTACGTCACCCGCCCGCTGACCGAAACGGGCAAGATCAAACGGTTATACGCCGCGATCCGCGAGGAGGACGCCGACAAGCCCTTCATGGCGCATCTGCTGAAACTCGCGCGCGAGATCCCGGTGCAACTGCAACACGCCTAAGGCATGGGGTTCGCATGTTCGCCAACATGCGGCTAATCCACAAGGTCGCGCAGCCCGCGCAAGTGATCGGGCAACCCGCGCGCGGTGACCGAGGCCTCTCGCACGAGGCCGTCGAAATGCCGGGTGATCGCCTGCACCCGTTCGACATCGCGAAAGACCATGTAATTGCGCCCGAGGTAGAGCACCGCCAGCAGCGAGCCGAAGATCGTGACCGGCGCGGAATAAAGCCGCCGCGCGTCGAAGAGATAGACCCGCAGCCCCGGATATAATTGCCCTGTCACCGCGATCAGGTGATCGAGCTGCGCGCGCCTGACGTCGCCCGGCAGGTCGCGGTAATAGCCCTCGCCGCGCGCGAAGCTCTCGACCTCGAAAAGCGGCAGGGCGATCTCGTAATCCGAGCGGGCGGCGCGCATCCAGTTCAGGCGGTCCTCGGACGCGCCGATCGCCTGGTCGGTGGAGCGCCCCAGATGCGGCGCATATTCCCATTCCAGCATCGGCCGGGTCTTGAGCATGTCGGGCAGCCCGGCCGGCACATGGCGGATCTTGTAGCCCGCCGCCTCCTTGTGCCACGCGAAGATCTGCTCGTCTACCAGCGCGCGCGGCGCCTCGGTCAGCGACAGCGTGTTGGCGAGGATGTCGGCGGCGGTTTCGGGCCGGTCCGTCAGGCCCAGAAGCCAGTCGGCGGATACCCCGAGCGCGGCCGCGCATTCGCCCACCACCTGCGCATTGGGCAGCCGCGCCGCGGTGTCCTTCAGCAGTTGCGACACGGTCGAGCGGTCCACGCCGATGGCCCGGGCCAGAACGCTTTGGTTGGTATCGCGCAGGCGCATCGCCTCGGCCAGCCGGGTGCGGAACATGTCGGCGCGCAAACGTTTGTCGATCTTTTCGGTCATGTGTTTCGTTTAATCACATATGCAGCGCGATGTTAACCGTTTTCCGAATGGCGGCGTGGCACGAAGTCGCGCATCTTGGCCCCGTCAACCCACACCCACAACGGAGGCGCCATGGAAACGCGGATACGCAGTGTTCTGAAAGCATTGATCTGGCAACTGATCGGCCTCGCCGTGATGACGGTCGTGGGCGTGCTGGTCACCGGATCGGCCAGTGCCGGCGGGCTGATCGCGGCGATCAACACCGCGATCGGGTTCCTCACCTATTTCTGCTATGAACGCCTGTGGTCGCGCATCCGCTGGGGCCGCAGCACGGCCTGAGCGGGCGCGCGGTTCAGCCGCGATCCGTCGGGAAATCCGGCAGGCTGCTCAGCGCGGATTTGAGCGCCTGCCCCCAAGCCTCTGAAATCAGGGTATAATAGGGATCGTCCGGCTGGATGCGGCCACGCGTGCCGCTGCACAGGCTGTCGGTCTCGTAGAAATGGTAATCGAAGGGCGGCGCGACGCCGAGATTGGCCTTGACCGTCGAATCGAAGCTGACCAGCAGCAGCCGCATCGCTTGGCCGAAGTCGAGATCCGGGTCGTAGGCGCGCACTAGGATCGGCTTGCCGTACTTGGTCTCGCCCACCTGCAGGAACGGGGTGTCCTCGCTGGCCTCGATGAAATTGCCCTCGGGGTAGATCAGGAACAGCCGCGGCGGCCCGCCGGCGACCTGCCCGCCAAGGATCAGCGTCGCCTTGAACGACGCGCTGGACGTCATGCCCCCGGTGGCATGCGACGCCACCACCTCGCGCAGCGTCTCGGCCACGATTCGCGCCGCCTGGAACATCGACGGCGCCGACAGGATCCCGGGATCGCGGTCCTCATGCGCCTTGCTGCGCTCGGCAAGCTGGCTGATGACCGCCTGCGTGGTGGCGAGGTTGCCAGATGACAGAAGCGTCAGCGACAACCGCCCGGGCGCCTCCCACAGGGTCATCTTGCGGAAGGTCGAGATGTTGTCGACCCCGGCATTGGTGCGGGTATCGGACATGAAGATCAGGCCCCGGTTCAGGGTCATGCCCACGCAATAGGTCATCTCTGCGCCCTTACCTTTCGGCCGCTACTGTTCGGCGACCGTGATCTGCACGCCCAGCGTCTCGTCGAGCCCGCCGATCCGCGTTCCGGTGACCGGCGACGCGTCGGAATAATCCAGCCCGGTCGCGACTCTCACATAGCGCGCATCCGGCGAGATGACATTCGACACGTCGAACCCGACCCAGCCGAGATCCTCGAGCCAGGCCTCGGCCCAGGCATGCATCGCGGTCTGGTCGGTCTGTCCGTCCATCAGAAGATAGCCCGACACGTAGCGCGCGGGAAGCCCGAGATGCCGCGCGCAGGCGATGAAGACATGCGCGTGATCCTGGCAGACACCGCGCCCGGCCTTCAGCGTTTCCTCGGCGCTCCACGTCGGTTCCGAAACGCCGGTCTCGTAGGGAACGGCCTTTGCGATGCTCGCGCAGAGCCGGTGCAGGCGGTCGAGATCGCTCTCGGCGGGCAGCCCTTTCAGCAGGGCGCGGACCCCGTCGCGCGCCTCGGTGCGCGGGGTGATCCGCTGATACAGCCACAAGGGCGCCGGCCCGCGATGCGCGCCGACGATACCGTGCGTGTCGCTGACCTCGATCTCTCCGCCGCTGGTGACGTCGAGGCGTTGGGTGTCGCGGTCGAGGCTGACCAGCTCGGTGGTGTTGTTGTGGTGATCCTCGAAGACCAGTTCCTTGCGGCCGCCGGTGATCTCGGTGTGCCAGCTGAGGACGGTCTGGTGCGGCGTGGTCTTGGGCGTCTTGCGCACCTGTTGCAGGCCGAAGCGGACGGGCCCGCCGAACCGGTAGCTGGTGACGTGATGGATGCTCAGACGCATGGGGGCCTACTCGTGAAAGCGGTAATCGGTCTCTATCTGCCGGGCCAGCGTGGCGAAGGCGCCGAGCAGTTCGATAATCATCTCGTGCAGGCCGAATTCGAAGATCCGGTCGACGTCATGCGACAGATACTGCTGTTCGATCTGGCAGACCAGCCTCAATGCCGCGCTTGGCTCGCGATTGCCGCGGTTGAGATAGGTCAGGTTCTCGCGGATCTTGTCGGTGCAGAAGGCCAGGCTGCGCGGCATCCGCTTGTCGAGCATCAGGAAATGCGTGATCTCGCGCGGCGCGGGGTTGGAGCCGTAATGCATCCGGAACCCGCCCTTGGCCGACAGCGACTGCAGGACGCCTTCCCATTGCACGTTGTCGATGGAACTGCCCACCGCCAGCGTCGAGGGCAGCAGCACGTAATATTTCACGTCGAGGATGCGCGCGGTGTTGTCGGCACGCTCGACATAGGTGCCGAGGCGCGCGAACTCGTAGATCTCGTCGCGCATCATCGTGCCCTGCGTCATGCCGCGCACCAGCGCCGTCTGCTGGCGCAGCGCGCCCAGAACGCGTGGCAGGTCGCGTTCGCCCACCTTGCGGGCCAGCGCGGCGCGGGCCTGCATGTAGCTGGCGTTCATCGCCTCCCAGACGTCGCCGGTCAGCGCGGTGCGCACCAGCCGCGCGTTCATCCGCGCCTGTTCGATGCAGCGCAGCACCGAGCCGGGATTGTCGCGCGACCGCAGCAGCCAGTCGATGACCGCCTCGCGGGTCACGGTCTCGTTATTGGCCAGATACGCTTGCAGCACCGCCGCCGATTGCAGCACCGGGCGCCATTCGGCATCCGGATCGTTCAGCCGCGTCAGCGCCAGGCGCTGCCCGGTCTCGATCAGGCGCCCGGTATGCTCGGCCCGTTCCAGCAGGCGGTACATCCAGAACAGGCCGTTCGCGGTCTTGCCCAGCACCTTCAGTCCTCCAGCACCCAGGTGTCCTTTGTGCCGCCGCCCTGGGATGAATTGACCACCAGCGACCCCTTCTTCAGCGCCACCCGCGTCAGCCCGCCGGGGGTCACGCGGATGCCGTCGGGGCGCACCAGCACGAAGGGGCGCAGGTCGACATGCCGCGGCGCCAGCCCGCTGCGCGCAAAGATCGGCACCGTCGACAGGCTGAGGGTGGGCTGCGCGATATAGTTGCCCGGCCGTGCCTTCAGCTTGCGGCGGAACGCGGCGAGGTCTTTCTTGGTGGCCGCCGGCCCCACCAGCATGCCGTAGCCGCCCGATCCGTGCACCTCCTTGACGACCAGTTCCGAGAGGTGTTCCAGCACGTAGCCCAGCGCCTCTGGCTCGGAGCAGCGCCACGTCGGCACGTTGGGCAGCAGCGGCGGCTCGCCGGTGTAGAACTCGACGATCTCGGGCATGTAGGAATAGATCGCCTTGTCGTCGGAGATCCCGGTGCCGGGGGCGTTGGCGATGGTGAGGCCGCCGGTGCGGTAGACGTCCATGATCCCGGGCACGCCAAGCTGGCTTTCGGGGTTGAAGTTCAGCGGATCGAGGAATCCGTCGTCGACGCGGCGGTAAAGCACGTCGATGGGCGTGTAGCCGCGCGTGGTGCGCATCGCGACGCGCCCATCCACGACCCGCAGATCGTGGCCTTCGACCAGATCGACCCCCATCTTGTCGGCAAGGAACGCATGTTCGAAATAGGCCGAGTTGTAGATCCCCGGCGTCAGCACCGCGACCACCGGGTCCGGCCCGGCGGCGGGCGGCGCGCTGGCGGCCAGCGACCGGCGCAGGTTGGCGGGGTAGTTCTGCACCGCCTGCACCCGGTTGCGCGAGAACAGCTCGGGGAACATCTGCAACATCGTCTCGCGGTTTTCCAGCATGTAGCTCATGCCCGACGGCGTGCGCGCATTGTCTTCCAGCACGAAAAACTCGCCTTCGCCGGTGCAGACAAGGTCGATACCGACGATATGGGTATAGACCCCGCCGGGCGGCGACACCCCGATCATGTGCGGCAGGAAGGCATCGTTGCGCGCGATCATCTCCTGCGGAATGCGCCCGGCCTTCACGATCTCCTGCTTGTGGTAGATGTCGTGCAGCAAGGCGTTGATGGCGCGCACCCGCTGCTCGATCCCGCGTGCGAGGCGGTGCCATTCCGCCCCGGACATGATGCGCGGCACGATGTCGAAGGGAATCAGCCGTTCCTCGGCGGCGTCCCGGCCATAGACGTTGAAGGTGATGCCGGTCAGACGGAATATCTCCTCGGCCTCGCGCTGCTTGGCGCGCAGCCGCTTGGGATCCTCGCCGGTGAACCAGTCGTGAAAGCCGCGATAGGCGCCGCGACAGGCGCCGTCCCTGCCCCACATCTCGTCGAAACATTCCGTCATCCGCGCCCCGCCCGATGCAGCCCCGTCACGCTGATTGAGCCCCAAACGCCGGCCCGCGCAAACCGCGATGACGCGGCGGCGGGCGAAAAACGCCGATCCGCGGCGCGAAAGCCCGCAGGCTGCCTCATATATGGGCAGTGAAAGTCGGGGGCCGCGATGGCGCCACCCCGATCACGATTTCGTTGCGGTCGGATTTCCCCTGTATAACGGGGCCGGCGCATCATATATAATTCTCTGAATATATCGGTGACGACCAGGACAGGAATGACAGAAATGACGGGATACGAGACCGCGTTCACACCGCTGGAATCGCTTGCGGGAGGTGTGCTGATCGGGGCGGCGGCGGTGCTGCTGATGGCGCTGCAGGGCCGGGTGCTGGGGGCCACGGGGATCCTTTCGGGCCTTCTGACGGGCGCCGCGCCCGGCGACCGGGGCTGGCGCGCGGCGATGGTCGCGGGGATGATCACGGGGCCGCTTCTGCTGCTGGGTCTCACCGGCACCATGCCCGTGGTCGAGGTGCCGGTCGGCTGGCCGATGATCCTCGTCGGCGGTTTCGTCGTCGGGCTCGGCGCGAGTTTCGGGTCGGGCTGCACCTCGGGGCACGGGGTCTGCGGGATGGCGCGGCTGTCGCCGCGCTCCCTTGCGGCGACGATCACCTTCATGATCGCCTGCGGGATCACCGTCTACATCATCCGTCACGTGATCGGAGCCTAATACCATGCGTCTTTTCTCCGCATTTCTCGTCGGGCTTATCTTCGGCACGGGCATCGCCCTGTCGGGGATGATCAACCCGGCCAAGGTCCTCAATTTCTTCGACATCGCCGGCGCGTGGGATCCCAGCCTCGCCTTGGTGATGAGCGGCGCGCTGGTGACGACATTCCTCGGCTACCGCATGGTGCTGCGCCGCGGCGCCCCGCTGATCGAGGCGCGGTTCCAGCTGCCCACCGCCCGCAGCCTCGACACACGTCTCATCGGCGGCTCGGCGGTGTTCGGCATCGGCTGGGGCATCGCGGGCTTCTGCCCGGGGGCTGCGGTTCCGGCGCTGGCCACCGGCCGGTGGCAGGTGGCGCTGTTCGTCGCCGCACTTCTGGCGGGCCTCTGGTCGGCGCGTATGGTTCAGGACAGGCTTGCGGGCAAGGGGGCTGCGGCCTAGCCCCGGTCCGCGTCCCCGTCCGCGAATTCCGCGCGCAGGGCGTCCGTGTGTGCGCCCAGCTCGGGCACCGCGCCGCAGTCGGGCACCGCGCCATCCACCACCGCACCGGGGGCGAGCAGGCGCACCGGGCCCGAGGGTGTCTCGGCGGTGACGTAGCGGTTCTGCGGATGGGTTCTCAGATCCTCCATCTCGCTCACCCGTCCATAGGCGATGCGCGCGGCGCGCAGCCGGTCGGCCATCGCATCGCGCGTCAGACCGGCGAAGACCGGACGCAGCACGGCATCGAGAGCCTCGCGATTGGCGACGCGGGCCGCGTTGCTGTCAAAGCGCGGATCGCGGGCCAGCCCAGGCTGCCCGAGGATCGCGTCGCAGAACACGGCCCATTCGCGTTCGTTCTGGATCGAGATCAGCACCGATTTGCCGTCCGACCCCGCATAGGCCCCGTAGGGCGCGATGCTGGGATGGTTCAGCCCGGCGCGCGCCGGCACCTTGCCGCCATGGGTATATTGCAGGTACGGCACGTTCATCCAGTCCGCCAGAGCGTGAAACAGCGACACCTCGACATGCCGGCCTCGGCCGGTGATGCCGCGCCCGATCAGCGCCTCGAGGATCGCCTGGTAGGCGGTCATCCCCGCCGCTATGTCGCAGACCGACACCCCGGTGCGCGCCGGCCCCGCCGCGTTGCCGGTGATCGACGACAGCCCGGTTTCGGCCTGCACCAGCAAGTCATAGGCCTTGAGATCGGCCAGCGGCCCGTCCTCTCCATAGCCAGAGATCGACACGGTGATCAGCCGTGGATTGGCGGCGCGCAAGCTGTCCGGCGCCAGTCCCAGCCTGGCCACGGCGCCCGGCGCGAGGTTCTGGATGAAGACATCCGCACGCCCCAGCATCCGCGCCAGCAGCGCGTGATCGCCCGCCTCGCGCAGATCGAGGCAGATCGATTCCTTGCCACGGTTGAGCCAGACGAAATACGCGCTTTCGCCATGGACCAGCGCATCGTAGCCCCGCGCGAAATCGCCCTCGGGACGTTCGACCTTGATCACCCGCGCGCCCGCCTCGGCCAGCCGGTTCGACGCATAGGGCGCGGCGACCGCCTGTTCGACGGAGACCACGAGAAGACCGCAGAGATCGGTGCGCATCGGGATACTCCTTGCGTTGCGGCATCGTGGCGGCACCTTGCCCGTCCACGGCGACGGTGAAAAGCCCGATCCTAGCGCCACCGATATTCCCCTCGCCGCGAAAACCTGACAGTCAGGGACCGGGGAAACGCACAAGGGGGATGCCATGAGTTCTTTCGATCCGACAGCCGACTATGCCGATATCCGCGACGGCGTGGCGCGTGTCTGCGCGGACTTCACGGGGCCCTACTGGCGCGATCTGGACGCGCGCCGCGCCTATCCGCACGACTTCGTCGCGGCGTTGATCCGCGAGGGCTTTCTTGCGGCGATGATCCCGGAAACCTACGGCGGATCGGGGCTGAACCTGACGGCGGCCTCGGTGATCCTCGAAGAGATCCACCACCAGGGCTGCAACGCGGCCGCCTGTCACGCGCAGATGTACACGATGGGCACGCTGCTGCGGCACGGCTCGGACGCGCAGAAAGAGGCGTATCTGCCGGGGATCGCCGACGGGTCGCTGCGGCTGCAGGCCTTCGGCGTGACCGAACCGACCAGCGGCACCGACACGCTGGCACTTAAGACCACGGCGCGGCGCGACGGCGACGACTACGTCATCAACGGCCAGAAGATCTGGACCTCGCGGGTCGAACATTCCGACCTGATGATCCTGCTGGCCCGGACCACGCCGCGAGATCAGGCCAGCTCGCGCACGGGCGGTCTGTCGGTGTTCCTGGTGGATCTGCGCGAACATATCGGCAAGCGCGTCAACATCCGCCCGATCCGCACGATGATCAACCACGCAACCACGGAGGTGTTCTTCGATAACCTGCGCATCCCGGCGGACAGCCTGATCGGCGAAGAGGGCAAGGGCTTTCGCTACATCCTGTCGGGGATGAATGCCGAGCGCATCCTGATCGCCGCCGAATGCATCGGCGACGCCAAGTGGTTCCTGAAAACCGGCGCGGATTACGCGCGCTCGCGCGAGGTGTTCGGCGAACCGATCGGAGCCAACCAGGGCGTGCAGTTCCCGCTGGCGCGCGCCCACGCGCACCTGATGGGGGCCGAGGCGATCGTCTACCGCGCCGCGGCGATGTATGACGCGGGCGAGACCCCGGGGGTCGAGGCCAACACCGCCAAGCTTCTGGCCGCCGATGCCAGCTGGGAAGCCGCCGAGGCCTGCATGCAGACCCATGGCGGCTTCGCCTTCGCCGAGGAATATGATGTCGAACGCAAGTGGCGCGAGGCGCGGCTCTACCAGATCGCACCGATCTCGACCAACCTGATCCTGGCCTATATCGCCGAACAGGTGCTGGACCTGCCGAAATCCTACGGGCCGGGGCGCGGCTAGGCGTCCCCGGCAGGGGCCCGGCGGGTCAGGCCGGGTCCGGCCAGACGAAATCCGGGCGCAGCCCCTCGTGGACCGGGCGGCCGTCATCGGGCTTCGGCACGCCGCTCGCCGGGTCGTAGAAGGCGTGATAGGGGGCCTCGGGGATCTGGCCGTCATAGCCCATCAGGTTGGGCACGATCACCCGGATGCGGCGCTGCTTGTCATCCAGCATGATCGGCGCGCCGCATTCCGCGCAGGTACACAGCTCCAGCGGGCCGTCGGGATTGTTGGCATTGAAGGGCTGGCGGTTCATCCCCGCCTCGTTGTCCGCCACCACGTCGCCGTGCTTGAAGAACACGACATGCGTCGTGTCCTGGCCAGTGACGCCCTTGCAGACCGAACAATGGCAGGTGTGATTGTCGATCGGTTCGCTGTCGGCATGGGTGTGGATATGCGCGCAGCCCCCGGAATAGGTATGTGCCATGTCTTTCTCCTCCTGTGATGCCGCGGGTCGGCGCAGGGCGGCCCCCTGACGTGCCGATGAACCACGGGCTGCGACATTTTAACACATTACCCGACCGCGTAGCACCGCGACCAAGGGCGCGCGTGATAGTGTAACGGACCACGCACCGGTAAAGGGGCAGGTCAGTCCTGCGCGGAGGGCGGCAGTTCCGCCGGATCAGCCTTGGGATCGACATAGGTGATCTGCCCGAGATTGCGGTTAGGCCCCCATTTCCTGTGCATCAGCGTGCCGTTAACGATATACAAATCCGCTACAAGGTAGCGATCCAGTTCACCGGTTTCCGGATTCCAGATGAGGATCGCGTCGTCTTCACGCCCGTCCATGCCATGCACGAGGGCGAAACGATCCTGCGGATGGTTGGCCGCGAAGTGTTTCATCATCGTCAGAACAGCTCCGTACTCCGTGACCCGCTCATCGGTGAAATAGCACCCGGCCTCGAGCCCGCCGACCCCGACCAGCGCGACGCCCCCGGCGATCAGAGTCGCGGGTGCCATCAGCACGGCTCCAACTGTACCGAGCACACCACCAGTGCCGGCAATTATACCGATTGTGCCTGCGCCGGATGCACCAGCTAACGTAGAACCGAGCATTGTCAGCCCAGATCCTGCATGCACCAAGGTGTAAAAGCCCGCCGCTTTCATCGCGGCCCCGCCCACAGCGGCAGCCCCACCTGCACCGACGATGGCACTGGAAGGCGCGCTGCCAAGTTTCACGCTTGGCCTGTAATCGCAGACCGCCGCCGCGACGTTACTTCCGCAGAAAGCGAGAACGCTCGCAGCCAAAGCGTTTGTGGAAAATCGCATCTGTTATCTCCCAACTACAACGACATCTAGCGTATCGGCAGGCTAGTTCTGGCGCAAACCAAAACGCCCCGGCCTTGAGGGGCCGGGGCGTAGCAGTCGGGGTGTGGAAACGTCAAAAGTTTCCGGACGGCTTTCTTCGCAAGAAAACGGACGTCAGCCCTTTTCCTCGACGATCTGCACCATGTGCGGGATCTTGGCGATCATGCCGCGCACGGCGGGCGTGTCTTCCAGCTCGCGTGTCTTGTGCATCTTGTTGAGGCCCAGACCGATCAGGGTCTGGCGCTGCTTCTCGGGGCGCCGGATGGGCGAGCCGATCTGCTTGACGACGATGGTTTTTGACATCTCTGGGGGCTCCTTACGCTTCGGCCGTCTCGGCGCTCGCCGGGGCCTCGTCGCCCTTCTTGAGGATATCGGCGACCTTCTTGCCGCGACGCTGCGCCACCATCCGGGGGCTGGCCTGGAATTTCAGCGCGTCGATGGTGGCGTGGATCATCGCGTAGGGGTTCTGCGAGCCGGTGGATTTCGCGACCACGTCCTGAACGCCCAGCATCTCGAACACCGCGCGCATCGGACCGCCGGCGATGATGCCCGTCCCCTGCGGCGCGCTGCGCATGACGATCTTGCCGGCGCCCGCGTGACCCGAGCCGTCATGGTGCAGCGTCCGTCCCTCGCGCAGCGGCACGCGGAACATCGCGCGCTTGGCAGCCTCGTTGGCCTTGCGGATGGCCTCGGGGACCTCCTTGGCCTTGCCCTTGCCAAAGCCCACGCGGCCCTTCTGATCGCCGACGACCACGAGCGCCGCGAAGCCGAAGCGCTTGCCGCCCTTGACCGTCTTGCTGACCCGGTTGATCGCCACGAGACGATCGGCGAATTCCGGCGTTTCGTCGCGTCCGCGACCTCCGCGGCGGTTGTCTTCTCTTGCCATTCTATCGTCTCCTTAAATCTTCAGGCCGGCGTCACGCGCGGCATCCGCCACGGCCTTGATCCGGCCATGGAACAGGAACCCGCCGCGGTCGAAATACGCCTCGGTCACGCCCGCATCCCGCGCGCGCTCGGCAATCGCGGTGCCGATCCTGGTTGCGGCCTCGACATTGCACTGACCGACCAGCCCGAAATCCTTCTCGAGGGTCGAGGCGGCGGCGAGGGTGATCCCCCGCACGTCGTCGATCAGCTGCACGCTGATATTCTTGTTGGAGCGGTGAACACTCAGGCGCGGACGCCCGGCATTGACCTTGCGAAGCTTGTTCCGAACGCGCATGCGGCGTTTCTGGAACAGTTTTCTCTTGCTGTATGCCATCTGTCGCGTCCTTACTTCTTCTTGCCTTCTTTCAAGAGCAGGTATTCGCCCTTGTAGCGGATCCCCTTGCCCTTGTACGGCTCCGGCGGTCGCCAGTCACGCATGTTGGCCGCGACCTGCCCGACAAGCTGCTTGTCGGTGCCCTCGATGACCACCTCGGTGGGCTTGGGGACGGTGACGGTGACGCCGTCGGGGATCGGGAACTCGACATCATGGCTGAGCCCGAGATTGAGCTTGACCGAGTTGCCCTGCATCTGGGCCCGGTAGCCGACGCCGCGGATCTCCATCTCCTGCTTGAAGGTGTTGGTCGCGCCGTGGACGAGGTTGGCGATGACCGTGCGGGTCATGCCCCATTGCTGGCGCGCCCGCTTCGAGGCGCCGCGCGGCGACACCCTGATCTGCGCGTCCTCGATGGCGATGGTGACATCGTCGCTGAAGGTGAAGGACTTCGCGTCCTTCGGGCCCTTCACCTCGATGGTCTGGCCCGACATCTTGGCGGTGACGCCATCCGGCAGGGCCACGGGTTGTTTTCCGATTCGAGACATGTCCGGGGCTCCTCAGAATACCGTGCAGATCACTTCGCCACCGACATTGGCGGCGCGCGCGGCTGCATCCGACATCACACCCTTGGAGGTGGAGACAATCGACACGCCCAGGCCCTTTCGGACCTGCGGGATGTCCTTCACGCCCATGTAGACGCGACGGCCTGGGGTCGAGACCCGGCTCATCTCGCGAATAACGGGCGTGCCCTCGTAATATTTCAGGCTGACCTCGATGTTGGGATGGCCGTTGGCCCCCGTCACGGTCTCGAAGCCGCGGATGTAGCCCTCGGATTGCAGCACCTCGAGCACGCGCTCGCGCAGCTTCGAGGACGGCGTGACGATGGTGGACTTGCCGCGCATCTGCCCGTTGCGGATCCGGGTGAGCATGTCGCCGATAGGATCGTTCATATCTCTGCCCTCCTCACCAGCTCGACTTCACGACACCGGGCAACTGCCCGGCAGAGCCCAGATCGCGCAGCGCGATGCGGCTGATCTTCAGCTTGCGGTAATAGGCATGCGGACGCCCGGTCAGCTGGCAGCGGTTGTGCAGCCGGGTGGCAGAGCTGTTGCGCGGCAGTTCGGCAAGCTTCAGCGAGGCGCGAAAGCGCTCTTCCATCGGCTTTGCCTGGTCGTTGATGATCGCCTTGAGCTCGGCGCGTTTCTTGGCGTAGCGATCCACCATCTTCTGGCGTTTCTTCTCGCGCTCGATCATTGCTTTCTTGGCCATGATGTAATCCTTCCCCGGCTCAGCTGGTGAACGGCATGTTGAAATGCTTCAACAGGCTGCGTGCTTCAGCGTCGGTCTTCGCCGTGGTTGTGATGATGATGTCCATCCCCCAGACTTCGTCGACCTTGTCGAAGTTGATTTCGGGGAAAACGATGTGTTCCTTGAGACCCATGGCATAGTTGCCGTGCCCGTCGAACGATTTGCCCGGCACGCCGCGAAAGTCGCGGATGCGCGGCATGGCGACGGTGATCAGGCGGTCGAGGAAATCGTACATGCGGTCGCCGCGCAGCGTCACCTTGGCGCCCAGCGGCATGTCCTCGCGCACCCGGAACCCGGCGATCGAGTTGCGGGCCTTGGTAATCACGGCGCGCTGGCCGGCGATCGTGCTCAGATCGTCCTGGGCCGCCTTCGCCTTCTTGGAATCGCGCACGGCCTCGGCGCCGCAGCCGATGTTCAGCACGATCTTGTCGAGCCGCGCGATCTGCATGTCGTTGGTATAGCCGAACTCTTCGCGGAGCGCGGGCTTGATCACATCGCGGAACTGCGTGCGCAGGCGCGGGGTGTAGGCGGCAGTATCAAGCATCGATCACGTCCCCCGTGGTCTTGGCGAACCGCACCTTCTTGTCGCCCTCGATCCGGAAACCGACGCGGGTGGGTTTGCCGTTCTTGTCGGCGATGGCGAGGTTGCTCAGGTCGATGGGCATCGCCTTGGGGATGCGGCCGCCCTGGCTGGACTGGCTCTGGCGGGTGTGGCGGATGGCCATGTTGACCCCCTCGACCACGGCCTTGCCGGATTTCGGATCGACGCTGGCGATGGTGCCGGTCTGGCCCTTGTCCTTGCCGGCCAGGACGATCACCTTGTCGCCTTTTTTCAGTTTGGCTGCCATCTTACAGCACCTCCGGGGCGAGCGAGATGATTTTCATGAAGCTTTTCGAGCGCAGCTCGCGCACCACCGGCCCGAAGATACGCGTGCCCAGCGGCTCTCCCGCGTTGTTCAGGATCACGGCGGCGTTGCGGTCGAAGCTGATGGCGGTCCCGTCCTCGCGACGGACCTCCTTGGCGGTGCGCACGACGACGGCCTTGCGGACGTCCCCCTTCTTCACGCGACCGCGGGGGATGGCTTCCTTCACCGAGACGACGATGATGTCGCCGACGGAGGCGTATTTCCGCTTGGAACCCCCCAGAACCTTGATGCACTGAACCCGGCGCGCGCCAGAGTTGTCAGCTACATCCAGATTGGTCTGCATCTGGATCATTTGATGTCTCCCGACCTATGGGGGGCGATGCATTGCCTTGGTCCCCAGGGTTTCGATGATGCCGAAAAATGCTTGGTGACGTTACGCCTCCAGCACCTCCCAGCGCTTGGTTTTCGAGTAGGGCGCGCATTCGATGATCCGAACGGCATCGCCGGCCTTGTAGGCGTTGTTCGGATCGTGCGCCCGGTATTTCTTGGACTTGCGGATCGTCTTCTGCAGCACCGGGTGCTTCAGACGGCGTTCCACGGAAACCGTGACGGTCTGGGCGTTGGCGTCAGAGGTCACCACCCCTTGAAGGATTCGTTTGGGCATCTCAGGGGCTCCTTACTCTGCCGCCGCGCGGGCTTTTTCGTTCAGGATGGTCTTGACGCGGGCCGCGTCGCGGCGCGCCAGACGCATCTGCGCGGGGTTCTCGAGCTGGCTTGTCGCCGCCTGAAAGCGCAGGTTGAATTGCTGCTTCTTCAGCCGCGTCAGTTCTTCCCGAAGCTGGTCGGGGGTCTTGTCGCGAAGTTCCTTGGCGTCCATCGCCTTTTCCTTTCTCAAAACACCGGTCGGCCCCTGACGGTTGCTTCAGGGTCACCTGACATCCGGTGGATCATGTGCAAGACACGCGAATCTCCGCATCGGAGACCCCCGTGGATTGGCGCTCTATAAAAGACGTGGCGGGCAAGGGCAAGCGAAACCTGCGACAAACCCGGCCGCGGGGACAGGGCACCGCAACGCAAGACGGCCCCGAGGGTCACCCCGGGGCCGTCCATACATCTCGTCAGGTCGCTTATGCGAGCTGGAGGTTCGCGGCGCTCTCGCGGCCGTCACGGCCGGCTTCGACGTCGAACGTCACTTTCTGGTCGTCGGCGAGGCCGGTCAGGCCCGCACGCTCGACAGCGGAGATGTGGACGAAAACGTCCTTGCCGCCACCGTCGGGTGCGATGAAGCCGAAGCCTTTAGTTGCGTTGAACCATTTCACGGTGCCATTTGCCATCGTGTCGTCTCCTTGATTGTCCTGCCCGCGGAAGTGCGGCAGCTCGGCGTGGTCGGTCTGGATCGAGGTACTGACCGCCGTGAGAGGAGACAGAGCGTCGAAATAGAATAACGTTAGCCATACCTGTATGACGATGTTGCCGACCGATTGCAAGCCCCGAATGCGCGCTGCCCGAAATCGCCGGGTTCAGCCCCAGCTGTAGTTGAAGCTCACGCTGATGCGCTCGTCCTCGGACTGGTTCATCGGCACCTCGTGGCGCAGCCACGATTCCCACATCAGCACCTCGCCCACCACGGGCGCCACGTAGACGAAGCTGCGCATCTCCTCGCGCGCGTCGCGCAGCCGGGCGGGCGCCGCCATCATCCGCGCCGATCGCGGGTCTTCGAGCTTCAGCGCGCTGGTGCCCTTGGGCATCGCGACGTAGGTCGTGCCGGAAATCACCGAATGCGGGTGGATATGGCTGCCATGACTGCCGCCCTCGGGCAGGATGTTGATCCAGATATCCTCGAGCTTCAGGTCCCGCCCCTCGAGGTCGAATTCCAGGTCGCGCGCGAAATCGGCGACATGCGAATCGAGCACCTTCACAAGGTCGGCGAAGATCGGGAAGCGCCAGGGCAGATCGGTCAGTGACGCGTAAGACGTGTAGCCGGGATAGCCCTCGCTCTCGCACCAGTCCTGACCGGCCTCGTCATCCTCGGCGATGGAATAGCACGACGCGGCCAGTTCTGCCGCGTCGATGGCCGGGGCGTGCTCCGACAGCGCGGCGCGGTACAGCCGGGTGACAAAAAGGGATGTGATCGACGACATGGCCCGTTTCTGATCGCAGATGCGGCGCGGCGCAAGGGTTTCTCAACCCTTTTGCGACAGGGTACCGGCATGGAAAGCACCAGAACGGCGCAAAGACTCATCCGCAGGACGGCCGCGATCGGCCTTATGCTGGTTGGCGGGCTGGCCGGCCCCGCCGCGGCCGATCTCTTCGAGGATCGCACACCGCTCGTCAATGGCGCGCGACAGCCGATGTTCGCCGCGCGCGAGGCCCCGCCGGTGCAAAGCGCCAGTCTCTTCACGGGCCGCAAGGATGACGGGCTTTTCGGCGCGGCCTCGCGCCGGGCCCTTACCGGACCGCTGACCGACGGCTCGGTCGCCGCGCGCCTGCGCGACCTCATCGCGCTGGCCGAGGCGGGGCCCGACGGTTACGACGCGGTACAGCACGGCGCGCGCATCCGTCCGCCCAAGCCGCCGACCCGAATGACCCTGCGCGAGATCGAGGCATGGACCCGCGCCACGCCGGGACAGCCCCACGCCATCGGGCGCTACCAGTTCATCCCCGCCACGCTGCGCCGGCTGACGGCAACGCTGGACCTGCCGCCCGGCACGCGGTTCGGCCCGCATGTGCAGGATCGGCTGGGCGATCTGCTGCTGGCCGAGGCCGGGCTGGCCGAGGTACAGCGCGGCAAGATCAGTGAGGCCGCCTTCCTTCTGAACCTGTCGCGGATCTGGGCCGGGCTGCCGACGGCCTCGGGGCGCAGCTATTATCACGGCGTCGCCGGCAACAAGGCCACGATGAGCTGGAATCGCTACGCCCGCGCGGTGCGCGAGATCCTCGACGGCTGAACGGTACGCGGCCATGAAAAAACCCCGCCGCTTGCGCGCCGGGGCCATTCTTCGCAAACGGCGTCGCTGCCCGTTTACCAGTCGTCGCGCACCACGACCCGGGTCTTGACCGGCAGCTTCATCGCGGCAAGGCGCAGGGCCTCCATCGCGGTCTCGTCATTGACACCGTCGATCTCGAACATGATCCGGCCCGGCTTGACCTTGCAGACCCAGCGATCAACAGAGCCCTTGCCCTTGCCCATCCGCACCTCGATCGGCTTGGCCGAGACCGGCACATCCGGGAAGATCCGGATCCAGACCCGGCCCTGGCGTTTCATGTGACGCGTCATGGCGCGGCGCGCGGCCTCGATCTGGCGCGCGGTGACGCGCTCGGGCTCGGTCGCCTTCAGGCCGTAGCCGCCGAAGTTCAGATCGGACCCGCCCTTGGCCTCGCCGCTGATCCGGCCCTTGAACTGCTTGCGGAATTTCGTCCGTTTAGGTTGTAGCATCTGTCATGTCCCCTTATCGACGACCGCCGCCGGCACCACGTGGCGCGGGACCGTCCTGGAGTTCCTGGGCCTTGCGATCACGCGCCGCGGGATCGTGCTCGAGGATCTCGCCCTTGAAGATCCAGACCTTGATCCCGATGATCCCGTAGGCGGTTTGCGCCTGGATGCTGGCATAATCGATGTCCGACCGAAGGGTGTGCAGCGGCACGCGACCCTCGCGATACCATTCGGTGCGCGCAATCTCGGCACCGCCGAGACGGCCCGCTACATTGACCCGGATGCCCAGCGCACCCATCCGCATGGCGTTCTGCACGGCCCGCTTCATGGCCCGCCGGAACGACACCCGCCGTTCGAGCTGCTGCGCGATGCTGTCACCCACCAGCGCGGCGTCCAGCTCGGGCTTGCGCACCTCGACGATGTTGAGATGCAGCTCGCTCGCGGTGATCTTGGCCAGCTTCTTGCGCAGCGTCTCGATATCCGCGCCCTTCTTGCCGATGATCACGCCCGGGCGCGCGGTGTGGATCGTCACGCGGCACTTCTTGTGCGGCCGCTCGATGATCACCCGGCTGATGCCGGCCTGCTTGCACTCGGTATTGATGAACTCGCGGATCTTGAGATCCTCCAGCAGGAGGTTCCCGTAATCCTTGGTGTCGGCATACCAGCGGCTGTCCCAGGTGCGGTTGACCTGCAGGCGCATGCCAATCGGATTTACTTTATTTCCCATCAGGCTTGCTCCTCAACTTCACGCACCTTGATCGTCAGTTCCGAGAACGGTTTGCGCAGCGCGCCGAACCGGCCCCGGGCCCGCGGACGTCCGCGCTTCAGCACCAGGTTCTTGCCGACATAGGCCTCGGCCACCACCAGCTCGTCGACGTCGAGATTGTGGTTGTTCTCGGCATTGGCGATCGCCGATTGCAGGCACTTGCGCACATCGTCCGAAATGCGCTTTTTCGAGAATGTCAGATCGGTCAGCGCCCGGTCCACCTTCTTGCCGCGGATCATCGCCGCGACGAGGTTCAGCTTCTGCGGGCTGGTGCGCAGCATGCGCAGCTTGGCCATCGCCTCGTTATCCGCCACGCGGCGGGGATTCTTGTCCTTGCCCATGGCTTATTTCCTCTTCGCTTTCTTGTCGGCGGTGTGACCGTAATAGGTGCGCGTCGGCGAATATTCCCCGAACTTCTGCCCGATCATGTCCTCGCTGACATTCACCGGCACATGCTTCTTGCCATTGTAGACACCGAAGGTGAGCCCGACGAATTGCGGCAGGATGGTCGAGCGGCGCGACCAGATCTTGATGACGTCGTTGCGCCCCGATTCGCGCGCGGCCTCGGCCTTTTTCAGGACGTAGGCATCGACGAAGGGGCCTTTCCATACAGAGCGGCTCATGTCTTAACGGCCCTTCTTTCTCGCGTGACGCGACCGCAGGATAAGCTTCTGCGACGCCTTGTTGGTGTTGCGGGTGCGTGCGCCCTTGGTGGGCTTGCCCCATGGCGTGACCGGGTGACGGCCACCGCTGGTGCGGCCCTCGCCGCCGCCATGCGGGTGGTCGATCGGGTTCATCACGACACCGCGCACAGAGGGGCGCTTGCCGTGATGGCGCATGCGCCCGGCCTTGCCGAAATTCTGGTTGCTGTTGTCGGGGTTGCTGACCGCACCCACGGTGGCGAGGCATTCCTGCCGCACGAGGCGCAGCTCGCCGGAACTCAGCCGGATCTGCGCGTAGCCGCCATCGCGGCCCACGAATTGCGCGTAGGATCCGGCGGCCCGGGCGATCTGCCCGCCCTTGCCGGGCTTCAGCTCGACATTGTGGACGATCGTGCCGATCGGCATCCCCGAGAAGGGCATCGTGTTGCCGGGCTTGATGTCGGCCTTCGCCGAGGCGATCACCTTGTCGCCCGCGGCGATGCGCTGCGGCGCGAGGATGTAGGACTGCTCGCCGTCGTCATAGCGGATCAGCGCGATGAAGGCGGTGCGGTTGGGATCATATTCGATCCGCTCGACGGTGGCCTGGATATCGAATTTCGTGCGTTTGAAATCCACGACCCGGTAGAGGCGTTTCGCCCCGCCCCCGCGTCTGCGCGAGGTGATCCGCCCGGTGTTGTTGCGTCCGCCCGATTTCGTCAGACCCTCGGTGAGAGACTTGACGGGGCGACCTTTCCACAGCTCCGAACGGTTGATCAGCACCAGCCCGCGCTGGCCCGGCGTCGTCGGATTGTACGACTTGAGTGCCATGCTTTCTGTCTTCCGTTAGCTTGCGACGGGTTGCCCCGCCTATGTTGGGACCGGATGCGTCCCGGTCCGGATGAAGGGCCCTCGGCGAGGTCCCCGGTTCTGGCGGTTTCAGCCAATGACAGCACGGCCCCGGACGAATCCGGAGCCGTGCAGACATGTCCTGTTAGGCGAGCCCGCGCCGCGGGTCAAGCCATCGGGCCGCAATTCGGGCCGCGATTTCGGCAAGTCCCGATCCGCGACCCCCGCGCCCCTTCACTCGGCGGCATCCTCGATCGTCTGCCCGGCCGTCTCGATATCTTGCCCGGCCCCCTGCACGGTGTTGCAGCCGGTCAGCACGAGGCAGGCCAGCACCAGTGTCATGATGGATTTCATCTCGTCTCTCCCTTGAGGTGTCGGCGACATAATGACAGCCGCGACAGGGCGCGCAAGATGCCGCGCGTCGCGGCCTCCGAAGGGTCGGCGATCGCGGGCGCCGTCACAGCTGCTCCATCACCTCGTCGGGGGCCTCGAAATTTGTGGTGACGCGCTGCACGTCGTCGTCGTCCTCCAGCGCCTCGATCAGCTTCATCAGCTTCTGCATGCCCTCGAGGTCCATCTCGGTCGTCATGTTGGGCTTCCAGACCAGCCGGGTCGAATGCGACTCGCCCAGCTGCGCCTCCAGCGCCGTCGCCACATCGTTCAGGTCGGTATCGGCACACCAGATCACGTGACCGTCCTCGCCGCTCTCGACATCCTCGGCACCGGCCTCGATCGCCGCCATCAGCACCGTTTCGGCATCGCCGGCCTCGGCGGGATAGGTGATCTCGCCCTTGCGCTCGAACATGAAGACCACGCTGCCGGTCTCGCCCATGTTGCCGCCCTGCTTGGTGAAGGTGCTGCGCACGTTGCTGGCGGTGCGGTTGCGGTTGTCGGTCATCGCCTCGACGATCACCGCGACGCCGCCCGGGCCGTAGCCCTCGTAGCGGATCTCCTCGTAGTCATCGGCATCGCCGCCCTGCGCCTTCTTGATGGCGCGCTCGATATTGTCCTTGGGCATGGATTGCGACTTGGCTTCCTTGATCGCCATCCGCAGCCGCGGGTTCTTCTCGGGATCGGGATCGCCCATCTTGGCGGCGACCGTGATCTCCTTGGAGAATTTCGAGAACAGCTTGGCGCGGACCGCGTCCTGGCGTCCCTTGCGGTGTTGAATATTCGCCCATTTGGAATGGCCGGCCATCGTGCGTGTCTCCTGCGAAATCCGGAATTCGGGGCCTTCTACCCGCTCAGGGACAGCAGGGCAACGCCCCGGGGCCCGCTTACGGCCCGGCCTGCGGCAGCCGCCCGCCCTGGCGCACCATCTCGATACGGGTCGCACGCCCCGTGGCGTCCTCGGTCTCGACATAGACGCCCGCCAGCGTCACCGCCCCCATCGCGGGGGTGAAGCGGTCGCGGCCCATGCCGGTCACGAACCGGCGCATCGGCTCAGCCTTGTCCATGCCGATCACCGAATCGTAATCGCCGCACATCCCCGCATCGCCCTGGAACGCCGTACCCCCGGTCAGGATCTGAGCGTCGGCGGTCGGGATATGCGTGTGCGTGCCCACCACGAGGCTGGCGCGCCCGTCGCAGAAATGGCCCATCGCCATCTTCTCGGACGTGGCCTCGCAATGCATGTCGACCACCGCCGCCTGCACCGCCCCGCCCAGCGGATGCGTGCGCAGCACCGTGTCGATGGCCGAGAACGGATCGTCGAAGGCGCGCCGCATGAACACGTTGCCCAGCACCTGCGCCACGAGGATCCTGCGGCCCCGGGCATCGGTGAAAACCCGGTGCCCGCGCCCGGGGGCGACCTTTGCATAGTTCAGCGGCCGAATGAGGCGCGTCTCGCGCTCGACCGCCTGCAGCATGTCCTTCTGGTCGAAGGCGTGATCGCCCAGCGTGACACAATCGGCCCCGGCCTCGAACAGGCCCGTCGCATGCGCCGCCGACAGCCCCATCCCGCCAGAGGCGTTCTCGCCGTTGACCACCACGAAATCGAGGGTCCAGGCCTTGCGCAAAGCGGGCAGATTGTCGGCCACCGCGGCGCGTCCCGCACGCCCCATGACATCGCCAAGGAAAAGTATCTTCATGCCGCCCTGATAGGTCCGCGCGCCCGCAAGCGCAAGCGTTCGGGATGGGTCGCCACCCTGCCCTTCATCTTTCCAAAAATACTCGACACCCTGCGTTGCGGCCCGGCGCACGGCCCGGTCCCCGGCAGACCCGTCAGTCGCCGATCCCGATCACGCCCGCCTCGGTCACCACCATGTCGAGCGGCTGGTCGGTCGCCTCCAGCGGCAGCGCCTCGGTCTCCTGCGCGGCATAGGCAAAGCCGATCGCGACGGTGGGGCGCTGCGCCCGCAGCCTCTCCAGCGTGCGGTCGTAAAAGCCGCCGCCATAGCCCAGCCGCCCGCCCGCGCGGTCGAAGGCCACCAGCGGCACGATCAGCACCTCGGGCTCGAGGAAATCGTCGACCTCCGGCACCATCGCGCCGAACGGCCCGTCGCGCAGCGTGCAATCCGGGGCCCAGCGCGAGAACAGCAGCGGGCGCCCCGGCCCGACGATCACCGGCACCGCCACCGGGCCGTGCTTGGCGGCTTCGGCCATCGCCGGGCGCGGATCGATCTCGGTGCGGATCGGCAGGTAGCCCGCCACCGGCACCCCGCGCCACGCCCGCAGCACGTCCCGAAGATGCCGCGCCCCGGCGCCGTCATCCAGCTTGTGCGCCGCGGCCCGCCGCGCGAAAGCCGCCTTGCGCGCCGCCTGCTTGATCCCGTCGCGGTCGCTCATAACAGGAACATCGCCCCCAGCCCGAGAAAGGCGAAGAACCCGACGACATCCGTCACCGTCGTCACGAAGGTGCCCGATCCCAGAGCGGGATCGACCCCCATCCGGTCCATGACCACCGGGATCGCCGCCCCGGCCAGACCGGCCACGGCAAGGTTGATGACCATCGCGGCGGCGATCACGTAGCCCAGCCCGAACCCGCCGAACCAGATCACCCCGACGATCCCCATCACCACCGCGAAGGTCACGCCGTTGATCAGCCCGACCGAGACCTCGCGCATCAGCACCCGTTTGACGTTCGCGCCGGTCAGATCCTTGGTCGCCAGCGCGCGCACCGCCACCGTAAGGCTCTGGGTGCCGGCATTGCCCCCCATCGACGCCACGATGGGCATCAGCACCGCCAGCGCCACCAGCTGCGCCAGCGCCTCGTCGAATATCGAGATCACCAGCGAGGCCAGGATCGCCGTCACCAGGTTCACCGCCAGCCACGGCACGCGGCGCTTGACGGTATCCATCACCGTGTCGCTCAGGCTGCCCTCCTCGCTGACGCCGGCGAGGCGAAAGATGTCCTCCTCGTGCTCGGCATCCAGCACCGCCATCGCGTCGTCGATGGTGATCACGCCGACAAGCCGGCCCTCCTCGTCCACCACCGGCGCCGAGATCAGGTGATACTGGTTGAACGCATAGGCCACGTCGCCCTCGGCCTGCGTGACGGGGATGACGTGGAACGTCTCCTCGACCATGTCGCGCAGCGCCACGGTGCGGCGCGCGGCCATGATCCGCCCCAGCATCACGTTGCCGACCGGGTGCAGGCGCGGATCGACAAGGATGATGTGATAGAACTGCTCGGGCAGGTCCTCGGCGTTGCGCATGAAATCGATGACGTCGCCCACGGTCCAGTGCTCGGGGGCCATCACCACCTCGCGCTGCATCAGGCGACCGGCGGAGTATTCCGGGTAGCTCAGCGATTGCCGCACCGCCAGCTGGTCGCTCGCCTCGAGCGCGCCGAGGATGGCGTCCTGCTGGCGGTCCTCCAGATCCTCGACCAGGTCGACCACGTCATCGGATTCGAGCTCGCGCACCGCGTCGGCCAGAACCTCGGGCGTCAGCAGGCCGATCACCTCCTCGCGGATCGACTCGTCAAGCTCCGACAGGATCTCGCCGTCGAACTCGGTGCCGTAAAGCGCGATCAGCCGGCGCCGGTCGGTTCCGCCGATCTGTTCGAGAAGGTCGGCGATGTCTGCGGCGTGCAGCGGCTCCATCTCCTGCCAGAGACGCTCGCGATCATCGGTGTCCACGGCCTCCATGATCCGCGACACGGCCTGCGTGTTGAGCGGATTGGCATCCTCCCCCGGCTCGCTCTCGGGGGTCGCCACGTCGTCCTTGTCATCCATGTCGCGCACTCCCGTCGCCTGAATCCCGATCACGGATAAAGAAGGGTGGTGGTTAAAACAATGACAATGGGGCGATTTACCCCGAGATCGCCAGCCTCTACCCTGCGGGTCGCGCAGCCTTTGACCGAAGCGGACCCGCCTCGCGATGCCCGACACCCTTCTCACCGGCCGGATCCTGGCCTACGACCGGTCCCCCTTCGACGGCGATCCGGCCGAGGCCGCGCGCCTGCACGAGGCGCTGGTCATCGCGGATGGCCATGTCGCGGCCCTCGGCCCGCGCGCCGATCTGCGCGCCGCCTATCCCGGCGCGGTGCATCGCGACATGGGCGAGCGGCTGATCACCGCCGGGTTCATAGATGCCCACGCGCATTATCCGCAGACCGCGATCATCGCCAGTTGGGGCAAGCGGCTGATCGACTGGCTGACCACCTACACTTTCCCCGAAGAGGCGCGCTTTGCCGACCCGACATATGCCGACGAGGTCGCGCACCGCTACCTCGACCTCACGCTGGCGCATGGCACCACCACGACCGTCAGCTATTGCACGATCCATCCCGGCAGCGTGACCGCGTTCTTCGAGGCAGCCCGCGCGCGCGGGCTGCGCGCCGTGGCGGGCAAGACCTGCATGGACCGCAACGCGCCCGACGACCTGCGCGACACCGCGCAATCGGCCTATGACGACAGCAAGCGCCTGTTGCAGGCGTGGCACGGCGTGGACCGGCTGGGCTATGCCATCACGCCGCGGTTTGCGCCGACCTCGACGCCCGAACAGCTCGAGGCGCTCGGCGCGCTCTGGGCCGAATACCCCGATTGCCTGATGCAGACACATCTGGCCGAACAGCCCGACGAGGTCGCGTGGGTCGCGTCGCTTTTCCCGGCGGCGCGCGACTACCTCGACACCTACGAGGCGCACGGCCTGCTGGGCGCGCGCGGGCTTTACGGTCATGCCATTCATCTTGCCCCGCGTGAACGCGCCCGGCTGGCAGAGGTCGGCGCGGCGCTGATCCACTGCCCGACCTCGAACACCTTCATCGGCTCGGGGCTGTTCGATCTCGCCGCGCGCGTCGCCGAGGACTGCCGCGTCGGACTTGCCACCGATACCGGTGGCGGCTCGTCCTTCTCGATGCTGCGCACCATGGCGGCAGCCTACGAGATCGGCCAGATTTCTGGCACCGCCCTGCACCCCGCGCAGCTTTTGTGGCTGGCCACCGCCGGATCGGCACAGGCGCTGCATCTCGGCGACCGCATCGGCACCATCGCCCCGGGGATGGAGGCCGATCTGGTCACCCTCGACCTCGCCTCGACCCCCGCCATCGCGCAACGCGCCGACCGCGCCGGCGATATCTGGAGCGCGCTTTTCCCGACGATCATGATGGGCGACGATCGCGCCATCGCGCAGGTCTGGGTCGCGGGGCGGCCGGTGACATGACCGGTCGCGATGCGCGGCGCGACGAATTGGATCGCCGGGTGTTCGGCCTATTGTCGTGTCGTCAACAGGATGACAGATCCCGAAAGGAGCCCCCGATGACCGAAATCCCCACAGCCGCGGCCCGGCACCTCGCCGAGGCCACCCGCGCCATCGACGCCCAGTTCGGCGACGGCTACGCCCGCGACCACCCCGAACTTGTCGCAAGCCTGGTGCAAAGCGCGACCATCGACGCTGCCGTCGCCACCGGCTACGGCGCCCACCAGGAGGCGCTTGCAGCCGCCCGCCAGATCAGTGCCGAGATGGGCGAGACGATCCTGAAGCTCAAGCCGCGGATCTTCGGCTGAGGGACTGGCTGAGGGACTGTCGCGCGCGCGGGCGAGTTTGTGAAAAACCGCGGCCTGTTGTGTACAGGTTCGCCGTCACGGCACCCGCGACAGGATCTCCAGCGCGGCAGCGTGTTGTTGCCGCCCCGCGGCCGCCACCACACGGCCGCCCTCATGCGCGGGGCGCCCCTGCCAGTCGGTGACGATGCCGCCCGCCGCCTCGATCACGGCGATCGGTGCGCCCACATCGTAGGCGTGCAGCCCCGCCTCGATCACGAGGTCGATCTGCCCGAGGGCCAGCATGGAATAGGCATAGCAATCAAGGCCGTAGCGCGTCAGCCTCACGCGGTTTGCCACCTCCGCGAAGGCCGCGCCCTCGGCGGGCGTGCCAACCTCGGGAAAGGTGGTGAACAGGATCGCGTCGGCCAGCGGTCGGTCGCCCCGCACGCGCAGCGGCAGGGTGCCATACGGTCCGCAAAGCGCGGCCCGGCCAAAGCCGCCCTCGAAGCGTTCGCCGATATAGGGCTGATCGATGATACCATATATGGGGCCAGTCGCATCCGACACCGCAATCAGTACCCCCCAGGTCGGGGCGCCGGACAGAAACGCCCGCGTCCCGTCGATCGGGTCGAGCACCCAGGTCAGGCCCGACGATCCCGACTGCGCGCCGTACTCTTCACCCAGTATGGCATCTTCGGGGCGCAAGTCCCTGATAACAGACCCCATTGCCAATTCCGCCGTGCGATCCGCCTGCGTGACCGGATCGAACGACCCGTCGGACATCTTGTTGTCGGTCAGCAGGCCCGCACTGCGGAAATGCGGCAGGATCGCTCCCCGGGCGGCATCGGCGACCGCATGCGCGGCCCGCCTGATCGCGCCTGTCTCCTCGACCGGGTAAGGATTTGTTTTCGTTGTCGAAATCGTGGGGTCGCTCACGCAACCTCGCTCAGAACCCGCGCAAGATCGAAAAGGCGGCGACGCTGATTCTCGGGGATCGCGTAATAGGAGCGCACAAGATCGAGTGCTTCCTTGTCCCCGATCAAGTCGTCCGAAAGACGCCCCGTGGCCCCGACATTCTCCTTGTCGTCGATGCCTTCGAAAAAGAAGCTGACCTGAATGTCGAGCGCCGCTGCGATATCCCACAGCCGCGATGCACTCACCCGGTTCGCCCCGGTTTCGTATTTCTGAATCTGCTGAAACTTGATTCCGACAGCCTCTGCCAGCTGCTGCTGCGTCATTCCGACGAGCCAGCGTCTGTGGCGGATGCGTTTGCCAACATGCACGTCAACGGGGTGCGACATAAGATTTTCCTCTTCGAAACATTTCGAACATGATGCGACAATCGGATGGACCGTCACCGTTGCCGCACCTTTAAGACATTGCGCCACGCATCCCAGCAGCTCCTTAATACATACCAATTTCACGCCGGAAAACAAGTTATATCGCTAATCGTTAACGTGCTGTCTCCGCAAACTACTCAATTCAAACGCGAACCCGCTTTCATCCGCCTGACGGAAACCCCCGGCCGTGCATTTTCGGGGTCACAGGTGGGCGAACCCGTTCGAATCGCATTGAAACCGGCGGCACCGGTGGTCTAGCGTTGCAGCGCCAACAACCGGAATAACGCCATGCGCGCCTATGCCATCCCCTCTGCCGGGACACCGCCCGCCCTGCGCGAGATCGCCGAGCCCACGCCCCAGGCGGGCGAGATCGGCGTCGCCATCGCCGCCTGCGGGCTGAACTTCGCCGATCTGCTGATGATCAAGGGCGAATACCAGGAAATGCCCGCGCCCCCCTTCACCCTCGGGATGGAGGTCGCCGGGCGCGTCACGTCGCGCGGGCCCGACACCGACGGGCCGCCGGTCGGCGCCCGCGTCGCGGTCTTTGGCGGGCATGGCGGACTGGCCGAGCAGGGCTGCTTTCCCGCCGAGCGCGCGGTGCTTCTGCCCGACGCCATGAGCTTCACGGACGCCGCCGCCTTCCAGGTCGCCTACGGCACCAGCCACGTGGCGCTGGACCACAAGGCGCGGCTGCAACCCGGCGAGACGCTGCTGGTGCTGGGCGCGGCCGGTGGCGTCGGGCTGACCGCGGTCGAGATCGGCAAGCTGATGGGTGCTCGGGTGATCGCCTGCGCGCGCGGGCCTGACAAGCTCGACGTGGTGCGCCGCGCCGGCGCCGATCACCTCATCGACGCGCGGTCCGAGGATATTCGCGACGTCTGCAAGGGGCTGGGCGGCGTCGACGTGGTCTACGATCCGGTCGGCGGCGACCAGTTCAAGGCCGCCTTTCGCGCCTGCCGCCCCGAGGCGCGGATCCTGACCATCGGGTTCGCCAGCGGCGATGTGCCGCAGGTTCCGGCCAACCACCTGCTGGTCAAGAACCTGTCGGTGATGGGGCTGTACTGGGGCGGCTACCTGAAATTCCACCCCGAGGTGGTCACCGACAGCCTGCGCACCCTGTTCGACTGGTATGCCGAGGGCCGGATCAGACCGCATGTCAGCCATGTCCTGCCGCTCGAACAGGCCGAAGAGGCGCTGGACCTGTTGCGCAGCCGCACATCCACCGGCAAGGTGGTGGTCACGACGGCGCAGGACTGATCTAGCGCGATATCACGCTGTGCGGGCGGGGATGCTGTGCAGCCATCAGGCGGCGTCGCAGAGAACATGCCGAAAACTGTCGGAAAAACTTGAAAACGCCCGCAACCTCACCGATATTGCGAGTAAAGTCTGGGTCAAAAGACTGACATCCACATATCGGAGGGATTACATGGCTGAGTACAACACGATCCGGTCGGCGGCAGGGACACAGTCCAAGCAGATCGACGCGGGTCTTCGCGCGCATATGAACAAGGTCTACGCGACCATGTCCATCGGCATGCTCATCACCGCTCTGGCGGCATGGGCCATTTCCGGACTGGCCGTGACGACCGATCCATCCGCCGCCGCGGCGGAGCTTGGCAACGGCAAGCTGCTGACCGGTCTCGGGGCCGCGCTTTACCTGTCCCCGCTCAAATGGGTGGTGATGCTGGCACCGCTGGCCTTCATCTTTCTTGGCTGGGGCTCGCTTCTGCGCCGCGCACCCGCCGCCGGCGTGCAGCTGGGCTTCTTCGGCTTCGCGGCGCTGATCGGGCTGTCACTCAGTTCGATCTTCTTGGTGTTCACCAACTTCTCGATCGCGCAGACCTTCGTGGTCACGGCGATCGCGTTCTCGGGGCTGTCGCTCTGGGGCTACACCACCAAGAAGGACATCTCTGGTTGGGGCAGCTTCCTGATCATGGGCGTGATCGGCCTGATTGTCGCGATGATCGTCAACATCTTCCTGCAGAGCGAAGCGATGATGTTCGCGATCTCGTCCATCGGCGTGCTGATCTTCGCGGGCCTCACCGCGTTCCACACGCAAGAGATCAAGAACGTCTACGTGGAACATGCCGCTCAGGGCGATCAGGAATGGCTCGACAAGGCCGCCTATGACGGCGCGCTGAACCTTTATATCAGCTTCCTGAACATGTTCCAGTTCCTGCTGATGTTCATGGGCCAGCAAGAGTAAAGAGCGCATCGGGAGCACCTTAGCTCATCAACCCCGCCAAGCCTCTGGTTTGGCGGGGTTTTTCGTGTCCTACGAACACGCTCATCGATCTCGACGAACCATGCCCGGGTCTCACAGATCTGCGCACAAAAATGTAACTTCGCCTTTGACCAAAGCGACCACTGTGACTCACTACATTAAGACCTGTGCTGGAGTTTGCACATGGAAAAGCCCGAAGAGAGACGTACTCCGTTGAGGTTTCGTCGGCTCTCAGTCTCAAACGGCAGTGTTGCAGAACTCAGGCCTGAGACGTGACTTCCCCTTACCCCATTGACGTCATGCCACGCGGACGATCTCGGCGGTGCCGAGGGCCGAGAAGCGGTTCATGAGGGCGATGCGGATGTGGATTTCGGCGGTCTGGCAGTCGGGCGTGAGCCATTGGAACGCCATTGATGGAGTGGATGGCTCCCGCTTCCGGCATCGCAATGTGCCATGTTGGGTGCTGTGAATACGGCCAACGAAGGGAGCCATCCATGAAC